>JBJDXG010000210.1:0-3023 GCA_051866555.1 bacterium
TTTTGAACCTAAATAATCACCATCAGCACGTCCGCTGGCCAGCATTAAATTACCTTTATCTCCTATTTTAACATTGGCCTGAGCACCCAAAATTTCTAAATCAGCTAAGATTGCAGTACCGGTTTCTGCAACGTCACCAAGACCAAGCCAGAATTTACCTACCTGACCGCTGAAATTGCCGCCATTATAAGCTACATAATAGTTATCAAACTTTGCGTCAGCTGACCCGCCTGAAGAATCAGCTAAATTGCGATTACCGGTATTGAAACGGGCAACCGCCTTTACTTTATCATTGATATTGGCAGTAGCACGCAGACGCACTCTTATCTGATAGCGGCTTTTATCTTTGCCTGCGCCATCATTATCAAAATGCTGATAACGTATTCTGGCATCTCCATTTAACTTAACATTGCCTACCTTTTCTTCTAAAGCACTGACTCTAACACCTAAGGAATTAAGCTCTGAACTGAATTCCGCAGACAGTTTATCAATATAAGCCTTATTCTCTGCTGTTATCCTGGCATCCTCACTTTCACTGACAGCCAAGGCACGTCCGACCAGATTAGCCATTTCATATCTGGTCATCGTTCTGTTCCCTTTATAAGTCGCATCCGGATAACCAACTATAATCCCATCAGCTGCCAGTTTATCAATGGCATCATAAGCCCAATGGTCAGCTGCTACATCAGAAAACGGATTAGCATAAGCAGAATGGCTTAAGATTGCCAGAAAAAACATAGTAAATAACCAAAGCTTCCTCATTATCATCATCTCCTTAAAATTAAATTAATCTTAATTACTTAACTGCTGCCTTTCTAAAAATCTTGCTTAAAATATTTTCCTCAGCTTCACCTCTCTTTAAAACTGCGGATAAAAAAGAAAAATCTCTTTGCAAAACATAGCAAAGAGATATATGTACCCCTTTTAGGGCATAAAAAAACAGTCCACAACGTCTCTCGCGCAGTTTTCTCAGACTAACTTTCAGGCAGTTCTTCTGGCTCGGATTCACAGCTCACTTCACCTTCCCAGATTATTATCCAGTGGCATTACTGAAGAATATTGCTCCCCCTCACAGCGGCGGGACCGCTCCGGCTTTTACCGGATTCTCTATTAAGCTTCTCGCACCTGATAAGTATTTTTTAATTTTTACTCAATTAAAGTATAACACAGTATTACAATTTGTAAAGCTTTTTTAGTTTATTAAACAAAAAACAAACTGCCCTCCAAAAGTCAGAGTTAAAATCCAACTATTTAGAGGACAGTAAATTTCTAAACCTTTATTTTCTTTAGGCTTTGACTATTCTACCGTTACTGATTTAGCCAGATTACGCGGCTTATCAATATCGCAGTTTCTTGCCTTAGCGACATAGTAAGCCAAGAGCTGCAAAGGAACTATTGCCAGAATCGGACTGATAATTTCCGAGCAGTTAGGAATCATAAACACCTCATCAACGCTTTTGCCGATTTCAGCAGCATCATCCTTTTGGACAACGGCTAAAACATGAGCATCACGGGCTTTTACTTCTTTTATATTGCTCAGGGTTTTTTCCAGCAATCTTTTTTGCGTAGCCAGACAAATGACCGGTGTCTGTTCCTCAATCAATGCCAGAGTACCATGCTTTAATTCTCCGGCAGCATAAGCTTCAGAATGTATATAAGATATTTCCTTTAATTTTAAGGAGCCTTCCATAGCAACAGCATAATCAAGCCCGCGTCCCAGGAAGAACAGGCTTCTGCTGTCAGCAAAGCTGGCAGCAATCTTCGCTATTTCAGCTTCCTTATCCAAAATTACCTGCACCATATCAGGCATAGTTTTTAGACCGGTGATCAGCTTGGCTTTTTCCTCACTGCTTATGGTTCCTCTGATTTCAGCAAAATAAACGGCCAGCATATACATAGATAAAATCTGAGTTAAATAAGCCTTAGTTGAAGCTACCGCAATTTCCGGTCCGGCCCAGGTATACATAACATCATCAGCCTCCCGGGAAACCGAGCTGCCTACGACATTCGTTACAGCCAGCACTCTGGCTCCCTGCCGCTTAGCCTGGCGAAGCGCAGCTAAAGTATCAGCCGTTTCTCCTGATTGACTGACAACGATCAAAAGATCATCTTCATTCATGATAGGATTACGGTAACGAAACTCGGAAGCAACATCGACCTCAACCGGCAGACGCACTAAATCCTCTATCACATATTTGCCCACTACTCCGGCATGATAAGCAGTACCGCAGGCAACCACAAATATCTTCTTTAAATTTTTTACCTTGTCAGGCTCTATGTTCAGCTCCTGCAAAACCACCTGATTATCTACCAGCCGACTGGTCATGGTATCACGCAGAGCCTTCGGCTGTTCATGAATCTCCTTCAGCATAAAATGCTCATAGCCGCCCTTTTCAGCCGCTTCAGCACTCCATTTTACTTCAATCGGTTCCTTCTTTACTACATTGCCCTCTTTATCATAAACAGTAACCCCATTATGCGTGATTTCCCCTATTTCACCGTCTTCCATAATCAAAGCAGTTTTGGTATAGCTTAAAAAAGCCGGAATATCAGAAGCTATAAAATATTCATCCTGTCCCAGTCCGACTACCAGAGGGCTGTCCTGACGGGCAATCATTATTTTATCCTGCTCCTTGTCACAGATGACCGCCAGACCATACGAACCGCGAACCTGATTTAAAACCTGCATCAAAGCTTCCTTCAGGTCTCCTTTATAATAGTAGCGCAGAAGCTGAGGAATAACCTCAGTATCAGTCTCAGATTTAAAGGAATAACCCTTTTCTTCTAAAAATTCCTTTAAGGATAAGTAATTTTCAATAATTCCATTATGCACTACGGCAAAATCCACCTTTTGGTCTGTATGCGGGTGAGAATTAACATCAGAAGGCTTGCCATGCGTTGCCCATCTGGTATGGCCGATTCCCATATTGCCGTAAACAGGATGACTGGCTATTACTTTTTCTAATTCAGCCAAACGGCCCACTTTTTTTCTTACTTTAATCGTTCCAGAATCAACTACTGCA
>JBJDXG010000211.1:0-3013 GCA_051866555.1 bacterium
CAAAGCATATTTTTTAATATCTGTATGATGAAAGCTTGACTGAGCACAATAAGCACAATCTTCCGAGCATCTCCCCGATTTAACATTTATTATAGAGCATAAATCCACTTTATCACCCTGATATTTTTTTCTGACTTCATTAGCTCTATTCAATAAATTTAAATCAAAGGAGTCACTTTCCGTTAAAATATCAAGGGCTTCCTCGCAGGTAATCATCACTCATTATCCTCCGTCACACTTTTTATAGAATTATAAGCAGCAGTTAATATCTTCTCTAGGTCAGACTCCTCAGAAGCTAATATAGGCATAAGCACAATCACATTATCTAAAGGCCGCAGCAATACGCCTTCTTCTCTGACTTTTTGACAAACCTTGTACCCAATCTTTTCCGACCAGTCATAAGGTTTTTTAGTTTTTTTATCAGCTACTAATTCAATCCCTATCATCATGCCTCTTTGTCTTACTTCCCCGACATGCTCCAATTGAGCAAAGCTCTCTAATTTTTGGGCAAGATATGATATTTTGCGCTGCAATTCAGGGAAAAATTGCGGCTCGGCAAACAAATCAAGATTAGCCAAAGCTACTGAACAGGCCAATTGATTACCCGTATAACTATGTCCATGAAAAAACGTCTTCTGCTCACTGTAATCGCCTAAAAAAGCATTATATATTTCATCCGTCGTCACTGTAGCCGCCAAAGGCAGATAACCGCCAGTTATTCCCTTGGACATACAAAGAATATCTGGCTTAACACCTTCCTGCTCGCAGGCAAACATCGTTCCCGTTTTGCCAAACCCTGTAGCTACCTCATCAGTAATTAACAAAATATCATATTTAGTACATAATTCCCGCACTCTTTTTAAGTAGCCCAAAGGAGCCATAATCATGCCGGCTGCCCCTTGTACTAAAGGCTCTACAATTAAAGCCGCTAATTTTTCATTTTCACTCTGCAATAGTTTCTCCAAAACATCAAGGCAGGCTAAATTACAGGTCGTTTTTTCCTTTTGCAGCTGACAGCGGTAACAATAAGGCGAAGGTATCTTTTCCCCTTTAAAAAGTAAGGGTTCATAAATTTGATGAAATAAATCTATGCCTCCCACACTGACAGAGCCTACAGTATCACCATGATAAGCATTAGACAAAGAAATAAATTTCTTTTTGCTCTTATATTTACCGCCGTCCTTCTGCTGCCAGTATTGGTAAGACATCTTTAAAGCTATTTCCACCGAGGTAGAACCATCATCAGAATAAAAAACTTTTTTCAGTCCCTCAGGCACAATTTCAATCAATCTTTTAGCCAATTTAACAGCCGGCACATTGCTCATGCCCAGCATAGTACTATGAGCAATTATCTCTGCCTGCTCCTGCAGGGCTTTAGTCAATTTAGGATGAGCATGCCCATGAACATTCAGCCAAAGAGATGATATTGCATCCAGATACCAATTGCCATCTATATCCTGCAAATAACAGCCCTTTCCTCTTTTAATCAATAAGGGATCTTCTAAAAAATATTCTTTCATCTGCGTAAAAGGATGCCATAAATAATCTTCATCCCATTTCAGCAAGGTTTCTTTATCTTCCACTTAAAAATCCTCCTCCAAACAAGTTAAGTCACAATATTTTTTAATCACTGCCAAAAGATTGCCGGTTTTCCCCTCTTCAGGCTTTAAATCCTTAATGACTGGAACAATTCCTAAGCATTTGACCTTTCCCATTCTTTCTATTGCCTGAGCATTTAAAACAGCTTCCTCACGCTGCTCATTCTCTACCCAATTTAAGATAAAGCCGACAATTGGCAAGTCCATCTGCCGCAAAAAATTAACCGTCAGCAGCACATGATTAATAGTACCCAAAGTTCCTCTGGCCACAATAATTACCGGCAGCTCCCATTCTTTAGCCAGATCAGCTACTAAAAAATCCTCACTCAGATAAGGAACACAAATACCGCCGGCACCTTCAAGCAAAAGAAAATCATACTGTTCTTTCAAAAGACAATATTTCTCTTCAAGCTGTGACAAATCTAGCAGACTATTATTCTCCTGCATCGCATAATATGGCGCTTTCTCACCAGGAAAACAAAAAGGACCAAATTCATCAGTTTTCTCTGCCATACCTAAAGCTGAAGCAGCTAAGAAGGCATCTTCCGAATAATAACGGCCATTTTTCTTTTTAGCGCCGCTTTGCAGCGGCTTAAACACCCCCACATTTATTCCCTTGCTCTGCAGATAAGCAGCTATGCCTGCTGTAATGACCGATTTTCCTATACCTGTATCGGTTCCTGTAATCAAATAAGCCTTTTTCATGATTTTAACCCTTCAATCCTTCTTTTTAATTTATAGCCTAAAAGTGCTGTAAGAGTAGTAATAATCAAATCAGACGGCAAGCAGACTATGGCTCCGAACCAGACAGACTGCTTTAAAGTAAAGGATGGATTAATTAAGTAATGCGATATACCGTACAAATAAATTACTCCGAATAAATAAACCACTATTAAGCCAAGATACATAGCTAAAAAATAAAAAGGCAGCTTATCTTGATATTCAGTTATTTTGCCGACTAGGTAAGAAGCACAGGCAAAGCCCAGCAAATAACCAAAGGTTGGCTGCAAAACATAGGCAATCCCGCCTCCATTAGTAAATACCGGAATGCCAATAAGTCCAATTACAATGTATAAGAGCTGACTGTATAGGCCGTATTTGCCTCCTAATAAAATTCCGGACAATAACACAAAAAATAACTGCATAGTTAACGGAACATATGGAATAGGCAATTTAATAAAGGCTCCTACCGCAGTCAAGGCAGCAAATAAAGAAATTAATATTTTTTGTTTAGTTTTCATCTTTCCTCTCCTTCCTGTAGTCTATTATAAAAAGTAAGATATCTTTTGTCAACCTTTTGTTTTTTATTGGTTTACATTTATTTCGAGTAGAGAAAAAAGGATTTGGCTAAACTAGAAAGAAATACTTATTATAAAAAATAAGGATGGTGAAATTATGTCTATATTTGAACAAAC
>JBJDXG010000212.1:0-12962 GCA_051866555.1 bacterium
TAAAACAGAAACATCAGAAAGAGAAATATCTTTTCCGGAATTTTTAATCCCTCTTTTGAAAAGACATAAGACCGAACAGCTAAAGCAACAATTCGCCTGTGGAGAGAACTGGCACAAAAGCGACAGACTGTTTACGACTTGGAATGGTAAGCCAATGCACCCTTCAACACCTTCAAACTGGTTTGACAAGTTTTTAAAAAAGAAAGGTCTGCCGAACATACCTTTTCATGGCCTGCGGCACACTTCAGCGACTTTGTTAATAGCCGAAGGGATCCACGCAAAGGTTATAAGCAGCAGGCTAGGCCATAGTAATATATCCACTACTATGGATATATACGGGCATTTTTTAAAATCAGCAGATAAGGAAGCGGCTAATGTATTTGAAAAATATAATATTGCAAAGCAAAAATAATAAATTGTCGGTAAATTGTCGGTAAAAAGGTTTTTTTAACAAGTATATAAAAAATAAAAAAGCACTGTAAAGCCTTACAGTGCTTGATTTTTTAATGGCGCGCCTAGCAGGATTCGAACCTGCGACCACCGGATTCGTAGTCCGTTACTCTATCCAGCTGAGCTACAGGCGCTTATATGGCGGAGAGAGAGGGATTTGAACCCTCGATACGGATTTTAGTCCGTATACTCGCTTAGCAGGCGAGCGCCTTCGGCCGACTCGGCCATCTCTCCATCTGGCGGAGGGCGAGGGACTCGAACCCCCAAGCCTTTCGGCGGCAGATTTCAAGTCTGCTGTCTTACCAATTAGAGCTAGCCCTCCAGCACATAGACTAGTATATCATATTATGTCACACATGTCAATGAATTATTCTACTTAACTTTAATTTCTTTTAATCCACCCATGTATGGCTGTAATACCTCAGGAATCAGAACAGAACCATCTGCCTGCTGATAATTTTCTAAAACAGCAGCTAAAGTCCTGCCCACTGCCAAACCAGAACCATTCAAGGTATGGACAAACTCCACTTTGCCTTTATCTTTAGGGCGGAAACGAATATTAGCTCTTCTGGCTTGGAAATCTTCAAAGTTACTGCATGAAGAAATTTCCTTATAAGCCTGATAGCTAGGCAGCCAAACTTCAATATCATAAGTTTTGGCAGAAGAAAAACCTAAATCTCCGCCGCAAAGATTAATAACTCTATATGGCAGTTCTAAAAGCTGTAAAACTTTCTCCGCATTAGCCAAAAGTTTTTCCAATTCATCGTAAGAATTTTGCGGATGAACAAATTTCACCAACTCAACTTTATTAAACTGATGCTGTCTGATAACACCGCGTGTATCACGTCCTGCTGAACCTGCTTCTGATCTGAAGCAAGCTGTATAAGCCGTATAATAAATAGGCAGACTGGACTCGCTAAGAATTTCATCACGATGCAAATTAGTCACCGGAACCTCTGCTGTTGGAATCAGATAATAATCCCCTTCACGCAGCTTAAACAAATCCTCTTCAAACTTCGGCAGCTGACCAGTTCCAGTCATACTGGCACTGTTAACCATAAACGGCGGCAGTATTTCTTTATATCCATGCTGTCCCGTATGTAAATCCAGCATAAAATTGATTAAAGCTCTCTCTAAACGAGCACCTAAACCTTTATACACAGTAAATCTGGCACCAGTAATCTTCCTTGCTCTTTCAAAATCAAGAATATCTAATTTTTCACCTAAGTCCCAATGCGGCAAAGGTTCAAATTCAAATTTTCTCGGAGTGCCTACTTTCTTGATTTCAACATTATCATCTTCAGTCAGCCCCTCAGGAACATCAGCACACGGTATATTTGGCACACTCAGAATAATTTTCTGCATATCTTCTTCGATGACTTTAATCTTTTCATCAAATTCTTTAATCTTTTGAGAAACATCACGCATATCCAGAATAAGCTGCTGTGCGTCCTGCTTTTCTTTTTTCAAACGGGCAATTTCCTCTGAGACAACATTTCTCTTGTTCTTTAACTGCTCGCTTTCATAAAGTATGTCACGGCGTTTAGCATCTAAGTCTAAAAAATCTTTTAAAGATATTTTAGCCCCTCTTTTTTGCAGTGCCTGCTCTACTATCTGCGGATTTGCTCTAACAAATTTAATATCAAGCATTTTTTCCCCTCCCATAAAAACCTCTTCTTACTATTTTAACATAGCAAGAAGAGGTTTATCCATCTTTATTACATCATATTTAAAAAATATTGATGAATTCTTAAATCATCTGTTAACTCAGGATGAAAGGCGGTAACTAAAAAATTATCCTGTCTGGCCATAACAATTTTATCTTCATATACTGCCATAACATCTACATTATCATTATCAACTGACTCAACGTAAGGAGCACGAATAAAAACGCCGCAGAACGGTTTGTCAGATAACCCTTTAATTGTTAAATCAGCTTCAAAACTCGCAATCTGCCGGCCAAAACCGTTTCTCTTTACCGTTATATCCATAACCGATAAGAGAGGCTGACTCATCTGTCCGGCAATATTTTTAGCCAAAAGAATCATCCCTGCACAAGTACCATAAACAGGCATTCCCTGTTTCGCTTTAGCTAAAATCGATTCTATAAAACCATATTTGACCATCAGCTTGCCAATAGCTGTACTTTCACCGCCGGGAATAATCAAACCATCTATTTGCTCAAGCTGATCAGCAGTTTTTATTTTTATTGGTTTACAGCAGCATTGTTCCAGTATCTGTATATGTTCTCTGACAGCTCCTTGTAAATCCAGAACACCTACTGTCTTCATCTTACCAACCTCTTTCCTGCATTCTTTCTTCAGGACTGATCTTGGAAATTTCCAAGCCGCTCATTGGTTCTCCCAAATCTTTGGACAGCTCAGCCAATTTTTTCGGATCATTATAATGAGTAGTTGCTTCAACAATGGCTTTAGCTCTGGCTTTAGGATCTCCTGATTTAAAAATACCGGAACCAACAAATATTCCATCGCAGCCTAACTGCATCATTAAGGCAGCATCGGCCGGAGTAGCAATTCCTCCGGCAGCAAAATTAACTACCGGCAATTTGCCTAATCTCTTTACTTCTACTAATAATTCATAAGGAGCACCTAAATTTTTAGCTTCTGTCATCAATTCTTCATCAGGCATATTTTGTACCCGGCGAATATCAGCCATAACCTGACGCATATGACGTACAGCTTCCACCACATTGCCTGTTCCCGGTTCTCCTTTAGTTCTAATCATAGCTGCACCCTCACCAATACGGCGCAAAGCTTCGCCTAAATTTCTGGCACCGCAAACATAAGGAACCTTAAATTCATGCTTGTTAATATGAAACAAATCATCAGCCGGAGTTAATACTTCACTCTCATCAATATAATCCACACCTAACGCTTCCAAAATCTGAGCTTCAACAAAATGACCAATTCTTGCCTTTGCCATAACCGGAATGCTTACTGCATCCATTATATTTGTAATGATTGTAGGATCAGCCATTCTGGCAACACCGCCAGCTGCTCTGATATCAGAAGGTACTCTTTCGAGCGCCATAACTGCTACAGCACCTGCTTCCTCTGCAATAACCGCTTGTTCCGGAGTAGTTACATCCATAATTACCCCGCCTTTCAGCATTTCTGCTAATCCTTTTTTTACTCGAATAGTACCTTGTTCACCCATTTTTAGTTCCTCCTCATTTCCCCTTAAAAAGGTATCTTTAGTAGTTTATTTTTCATTTTACTATATAATTTTTAATTAAGCAAGATTTTAAAGCACTATTCCTAAACCAAATCTGTCAGAAAATACACTTAAGGTCTTGCCCTGAGTTTGAAAACCGCCTGCTAAAAGCAGTTCCGCCAATAAAAGATGGCTGTCCAAATCAAGATAAGAAAATTCTCCCGTTCCACAAGCAAGATGAACACTGGCAGCCAGACCTATATTAGATTCCAGCATACAGCCTATCATTAGCTTCATGCCTGATTGCTTGGCTAAAGCAATCATATCCAAGGCTTCCACTATCCCGCTTGATTTAGCCAGCTTAATATTAACAATATCGGCAGCCTGCAATCTAATCACAGCCAACAGATCCTGAGCATTGAAAACTGCTTCATCGGCAGCCACAGGTACAGGAGAATGCTCCCTGACATACCTTAAGCCCAGCAAATCATGTTTCTCTACTGGCTGCTCAAACAGCTCTATATTTAAGCCTTCATTATAGATAGTTTGTATAAACTGCTCTGCCTCTTTAGGAGTATAGCCCTGATTAGCATCAATTCTTAAACGACAATCCGGCACAGCTTGTGCCACGGCTCGCACTCTGGCGAAATCCCCTGCTAAATCATGCCCTACCTTGATTTTAAAACAGTCAAATCCCTGCTTGGAGTTTAATTCAGCCAGCTCACGAGCATGCTCAGGAGAAACTATAGGAATAGTTATATCAGTTTCTATGGTTTCCCGACTGCCGCCTAAATATTGATACAGAGGCAAGCCCAAATTCTTAGTATAAGCATCTAATAAGGCTGTTTCCAAAGCCCAAAAAGCAGAAAAATGGCTGGTCAGCAATTTCTTTGCCGCCCGCATATTCTCCCGCCACTTACTGATTTTAGTCTTTATAAATAAAGGTTTAAGATAATTGAGCGCAGGAAGCATCGTTTCCTGAATATCCCCAGTCACAAAACCGCATTCGCTCCCTTCCCCAATACCGATAAGGCCATTATCCAGATATACCTTCACTAAAACATTCTTACTGTCCTGATATTCGCCTAAAGCAATCTGAAAAGGCTCCTTAAGCGGAACATTAAAAGGTAAAATCTCTATTTCTTTTATTAAACTGTCCATTATAGATTCTCCCAGAATTTATTTAATTCTGCTAATAATAATTCCTTCTCCTGGTCAATAGTCAAATCAAATACCGGTAAGTCAGCATCCTGCAGCAGCTTCTTTTTCTTTTCTCCCCAGGTAACCAGAGCAACTACCTTAGCCCGTGAAAGCTTCTCAATCAGCTCCCTTTCCTGCTGCCAGCTCGGCATAGGCAAAGGCGGGTTGTCAAAAGCATCTCTGACCTTTCTTTCCGGGTCATGAACTAATATAACAGCCTGCGGGTCTGTACCATGCAGCAAGGACAGCGTTACACCGGCATAAGCTGGATGAAGCAAGGCCCCCTGCCCTTCAGCAAAAACAAACTCAAACCCCTTGCTATGTAAATCCAAAACCATCTTTTCCAGCTGTCCAGCTACAAAGTCAGCCGGAATACGGTCAATAACAACTCCGGCATCACAGCCTAACAGCAAGCCGGTCTGACCGGTAGCCAAAAACGCAGAATTTTGTCCCTGTTCCTTAGATTTTTGATACAAAGCAGCCGCCGCAGTTCTCTTGCCAACTACACAATCAGTTCCCAGACAAAGAGCTACCTTAATATTGGTCTGACGTACTAATTGATGAGCCACCGTTAGATCCAGCGGAGGCTTTCTTAAATCAATAATTCTGCTGCCGCTTTTTTCAGCTATCCTGCTGAATTCCTCATCCTCACTGAAAAAGGTATGCATGCCAGCAATTAAATCCAGCCCTGACTGCAAAGCCAGACAAATATCCTTCCGCCAGCTTTCAGGTATCTGCCCCCCAGGAGCTGCTACCCCCAAAATCAAGACCTTAGCCTTTTTATGCTTTATCGCTTCATTTAAATCAGCAAATATAGGAATATCGGCTGACTTCTTCAAACGCGGAATAACATCCTTAACCTTTTTTCCTGCTTGCGAGCGGTCTATTATTCCTGTTACAGCAAATATTTCTCCGTAATCTAATATCCCATGAGCAGTTTTGGCAATAGGGGTTCCTAAGAAATCATGAGTTAAAATATAAGCCGGAGTACCTGCTTCATAGTAATCAAGTAAATTCATCAATCTTCCTCCTTAAAAAAAGCATTCCTCATTAGGAATGCTTAGTCGCACCTTCTAAATCATTTAAGATTTCATTCAGCTTGTCAGCTAATAATTTCTGCTGCATCAGTTCATCACTTTTTCTCTGCTTGAAAAAATCCTCCAAAGCAGGATCAATCGCTTCCTCAGCAAGTTCATCATACTTCTTCTGAACTTTCATTTTTTCTCGAATTAAAGTCTTCAATTCCTGCAACATATCCATTTTGACCAACCTCCTTGTTATATTTCTTTATAAAAATTCTAATTCCTGCTGATTTAACCTCAATAAGACTAAGCAAGAAAAATTGCTAAAATTTGTCCAATAATTTTTAAACGGTACAAATCTTCTTCCGTCCAGATAAGACTTTCTTCATACTGTTCTAAAGCTATAAAGCCATAAAATTCGCCTGCCTTACGAATAATTTGCAGATAAAGATTTTGAACCGGTTCATCAGCTATTATTTTTTTCATTACTGTCGGCATATCTTCCGAATTATTATAGAAAAAATCATCCTGCTCACTCAGATTATGCTGCATATATTCTAAGCAATCTGCCCAAGGCAAATTCGGAAGAGGCAATTTATTGTTCCAGGCAAAATCACACTGTAAGCATTGACTTTGAAGAGCTTTTTTATAAATATAAACCCTGTCCGCCCGATAAAATTCCCCAATTAAAGATAAAATCTGTTTAAAATCCTGCTTAGTTCTTTGGCCTTCATAAAGCAGCCGGAAAATATCAACCGGCAATTCTTTATTATCAGCATTATTGACCTCTTGAAAAAATACCTTTTCCCCTTCTTCATAGAAACATATTTTGTTAATGCCATTAACTGAAGCAAAATTCAAGGCAGATAATGCACCTTCATAAGAAGCTAGAGCCAAATCATCAGGATAACAGGAAAAGCCAATGCTGCAAGTCAATTCATTATGACTGGGTGCATCCAGATAAAAAAACAATTGGCGTAATTTTAAAGCCAGCTGCAAAATATCATTTTTAGAATTTACATTCTTTAAAAACACGGCAAATACATTACTGTCAATCCGGCTTGCTAAATCATCTGCATTTATTAAGGTTAAAATCTGCTGGCTGAAATCCTCAAGCAATTGATCCCCGCATATAGAACCAAATTTTTGATTAAATAGATGAAGATGATCTATCCTGAAGAATATATAAGCATACTTCAATGATTGAGCAGCATTTTTTTGTAAATATTTACGAATTCCATTAATAAAATACAGCTCATTCCATAATCCAGTCAGATGATCTTTACAATCAATATTTATTTCTTTCTGCAAGCTCATTCCCCCCGCTTTTATTTTACCATATTTTTAATGTTATAGAAATTGAAAAGTATCTATGATATGATAAAAGAAAAAAAGTTTAGGGAGGTTTCATGAAAAATTTTATTTTAGCTTTTACCCTATTTATTTTTTCAGGTCTTTTTAATCTTGCCTGGGCAGAACCTGTGCAGCCTAAAATATTATACATACCCTTAGATAATCGTCCGGTCAATGATTCTTACGTTAAACAGATTATAAAAAGCACTAATACCAGGTTTTTCTCCTTGCCCAATGACTATCTTGCCAAAGGCTTGCAGGGAGAAAGTAAGGTCGAAGAAGCCTGGACCTGGCTCATGCAGAAAGCACAGTCAGCTGATATTGCAGTCCTGTCAGCCGACACCTTGATTTATGGCGGGTTAGTTCCTTCCCGACGGCATAATCTGGACTCTTCAATCTTGCAGGAGCGGTTAGAGCGTTTTAAACTTTTAAAACAAAAATATCCCCGCTTAAAAATCTATATTTTCTCAACCGTTCTGCGTTCCCCCAAGGCCAGCCAGGGAGGAGCTGAACCAGATTATTATGCTGTTTACGGTCCAAAAATATTCCGCTATACTTCTTTATGGGCTAAAAACGAGCTGGGAATGCTTTCGCCTGAAGAAAAAAATGAAATGCAGGCTTTAAAAAGCGCTGTTCCTGAGGAATATATGCAGGACTGGCTAAGTAGACGTGATAAGAACTTTGCGGTTAATCAACAACTAGTAGAGCTGACTAAATCCGGAGTAATTGATTATCTGTCTTTAGGCAGAGATGATACGGCTGTTTACAGTCTTTCAACTAAAGAATATCTTCAGCTGAGCAAGGAAGCAGAAGAGCTATATTCCTCTAAATTTTCCAGCACCCATAAATTCAGCACCTTCTGCGGTGTAGATGATCTTGGTCTGATTCTTTTAGCCAGAGCCTTTAATAACTACAGAACCGTTAAGGTGATGCCAATTTATGCTCCCGGCAAAGGAGGAGCTACAATTGCTAATTATGAAGATGAACCAATAGAGCAAAATACTGTTCAGCATATATTTGTCGCCGGAGCTATTCCTGCTCCTGATATGGCTAAAGCCGATATGCTTTTTCTAATCAATACGCCATTTGACGGCAAAACCAAAGAAGCTGGTTCTGCAATTAACCAAATAAGCTCAGAGCCCTTATTCATAGAACAGATTAAGGCAGCAGTATTGACTGAAAAGCCGGTTGCTTTAGCTGATACAGCTTTCAGCAATGGAGCTGATAATAATTTAATGGAAGCTCTTAAAGAAAATAAACTGTTGTATAAGCTAAACAGCTATGCCGGCTGGAACACAGCAGGCAATTCATTAGGCTTTGCTTTAGGTCAGGGACTGTTAAGTGATTTTATGCAGGATAAACAAATCAAAAATTTACTTACTGTCCGCTATCTTGATGACTGGGGATATCAAAGCAATGTACGCACCGAGCTGGGCAAAACAATTATTAAGGAGAAAAAGATAGACAAAAACAATTTAAATAGTTCGCCATTTTTTAACCAATTAAAAGAAGAAACTCAAGCTAATTTAGTTGATTTTCAATATAAGAATCTCAAAGAGAGCTTACCTTTTGAATTTTCCAGCGATTTTCCCTGGAATCGCCTTTTCGAAATAGAGATTTCCGCCGATATTTAATAGCTAATAAACAGCCTGGATAGTGATATCCAGGCTTATTTTAAAAATTTATATTAGATTAATTTTTTATTATTAATAACAATGTTTCCCATGACAATGCTCTGCATGACATTCTTCAGGGCCATCAACGTCAACTACCTTTTTTAATTTTGAATCAACAGTTACTTCATAACACTGCCCTTTAGAAGTATGAATAGTAAATTCATATTCCCATGAATTAGTATCCTTTTCAAAATCCTTTTCCACTTTAACAATCTGGCCTGGAACTCTATTCAGGGCTATCTTGGCTAAATCTTCCGGCCAATCATATACTCTTTCATCTGCCCATAAGCCCAGACTAAAAATTAAAAGCAAAACAATACTTAAGGAAATACAAATTATAGACTTTTTCATAAACTCTTACCTCCCTTCCATTTATTATTACTAATATATTAAACGCGCCAAAGCTAATTCCTTCTCCCAAGGAACAGTTTTCATCCTAGAGCATATTTTAGTGATAAGAAAGATTCTTAAAAGGAGGAACCTCAGATGATGCCTTTAAATCTTCTTCCTTTAGGCAAAACAGGCAAAATTAAGGAATTATCACTTTCTGGCATGATTCAAAGAAGATTACTTGACCTAGGCATGATCTTTGATACAGAAATAAAAGCTTTGCTTCAAAGTCCAGCCGGTGACCCCACTGCTTATTCAGTCAGAGGTTCAGTAATCGCTTTACGTTCTGAAGAATCAAGTCATATTTTGATTGAACTAATCTAAATGGTTAGTTCAATCTTAAAGGAGGTACATATATGTCTCAAGCAAAAATCATTGCTTTGACCGGTAATCCCAATGTAGGAAAAAGCACTATTTTCAATGCCCTTACCGGTTTAAATCAGCACACAGGCAATTGGCCCGGAAAAACAGTAGATCTGGCTCAAGGTATTCTGCGTATTAATCAGGAGGAATTTACCTTAGTAGATCTGCCGGGCACTTACTCACTGATGGCTAATTCGGCTGAAGAAGAAATAGCCCGTGATTTTCTTTGCTTCCAAAAACCAGATCTTACAATCATCGTTATTGACGCAACCTGCTTAGAGCGTAATCTAAATCTGGTTCTGCAAGCTTTAGAAATTACTAATAAAGTTATCGTCTGCGTTAATTTGCTGGATGAAGCTAATAAAAAAGGTATTCAGATCGATTTAGATATTCTGTCTGAAAGATTAGGGGTTCCGGTAATAGGCACCAGCGCCAGCAAAAATCAGGGCCTGGATAAATTAAAATCAGCCGTAAGCAAAGCTGTAAAATCCTCTGATAAAAGCTCAACAGAACCGCTTATCATTTATAATGACAAGATTGAACAATCGGTTAAAGACTTAGAAACAGTTTTAGCCCCTATTATTAATGATAAGCTGCCGCTTCGCTGGGTGACGTTAAAATTATTAGACAGTGACCCTGCTTTTATTGACTCAATCAATGCTTATTTAGGAAGCAATTTGCAAGAAGCTGTTAAAAACATTAGGCCGAAAATCCAAAAAAATTTTTCGCCAGATAAATTCAGACAGATAATTGTCGGTCAGATTATTACTGCTGCTGAAAATATAGCTAAATCATGTGTAAGGCAAATCAGCCAGGAGCCTGATATTTTAGACAGGAAGATAGATAAATATTTAACTTCTCCACTTTACGGGATACCTATTATGCTTTGCCTGCTGGCAGTAATTTTCTGGCTGACTATCGTAGGAGCTAATTATCCCTCAGCCCTATTATCAAGCAGTTTGTTTTGGCTAGAGGAGCGTTTGAGTGACTTATGCTTGTTCCTCCATACTCCGGATTGGCTGCATGGTTTATTAATTTTAGGCATCTATAGAACTGTAGCTTGGGTTATATCGGTTATGCTGCCGCCAATGGCCATATTCTTTCCGCTCTTTACTTTGTTAGAGGATTTAGGTTATCTGCCAAGAATTGCTTTTAACCTTGACCATTTTTTCAAAAAGGCTTCGACCTGCGGCAAACAGGCTCTTACTATGTGTATGGGATTTGGCTGTAACGCGGCCGGAGTAATCGGCTGCCGAATCATTGACTCTCCAAGAGAAAGATTAATAGCCATCCTTACTAATAATTTCGTTCCCTGTAATGGACGTTTTCCAACTCTTATCGCCATCATTATGATGTTTTTCACCGGACTGACAGCAACAATAACATCACAAATTTTAGCAGCACTTTTACTCACCGGCATTATTTTATTAGGCATAATTTTAACTTTACTCAGTTCTGTATTTTTATCAAAAACTTTATTAAAAGGAATTCCCTCATCATTTATTTTAGAGCTGCCGCCCTATCGCAAGCCGCAGATCATTAAAGTTATCATTCGCTCTATTTTTGACCGAACTTTATTTGTCCTTTACAGAGCTGTCTATGTTTCAGTACCGGCCGGAGCTTTAATTTGGATTTTAGCCAATACTGACTATAACTCAGCCAGTCTCTTGACTCACTGTGCCCAATTTCTTGACCCCTTCGCTTACCTTATAGGCTTAGATGGTTATATTCTCTTAGCATTTATTCTTGGATTTCCGGCTAATGAAATTGTTATTCCCATTATTATTATGAGCTATCTCGCTTCAGGAAATCTTACAGAGCTTGACAGCTTGAAAAGCATGCAGCAGCTATTTATAAATCATGGCTGGACATCTTTAACCGCTGTCTGTGTAATGTTATTCTCATTAGTACACTGGCCGTGCAGCACAACCTGTTTAACGATTCGCAAGGAATCAGGAAGCTGGAAATGGACTCTAGCAGCCATTCTCTTACCTACCTTAATCGGTTTTATTCTATGCTTCCTCACCGCATCTGTATGGCGTTTAATTATTTAAATATAAAAAGGAGCTTTCACTAATCGAAAGCTCCTAAACTTATCTCTATTTCTTTTTATTTAGTCTGGATTGTTCTTCCCTGATTTTTGATTCAATGATAATTTCCTTCCATCTTACACTACCTTCTAATTCTAATTTAGGTCTTTGAATTTTTGCTATTTGCAGCATTATGAACACCTCCAGTTTTTTCTTTGTTTTTCTCTTGATGTTATTAGTATAGTGATTTTTTTCTCAAATTACAAGAGGTTTTCTTAATGTCCCAATAGCAAAATATATATGAATTATGCGACTATTCATAACAATCTTATTCCATTATCAAGTCCCCTTTAAGGAGCTCTTTTCCATCAAAATTAGTTATAATCAATCTATATCTTTCAGGTAGCAATATCTTCTCCATTTCAGCAAGACCGGCACTGGTTTCTTCTTTCGATAAAATCTTTAAATTATTTCGTATAGTTACTAAATCTCCAATATCACATTCCAAATATTCGGCTATTAATATCATGATGCTTAAAGAAACAGGCATATTTTTATTAAATTTAGCCAAAGTGGGTTTGCTTATTCCTATATCTTTATTCAAATCTGCCAATTTGAGATTTTTTCTCTCAATACTTTAAATAATGGTTCATATGAAATCGGCATTTCTGATCCTACCTTCCTTCTCTACTCAATAATAAGTATTCAACAAAATTCGCCCTTTTTCTTTTATTAATAGCGAATACTTACTATATACAGAAATAAGTAAAATTTATTTTACCTAAAAGAAGGAATTATAACTAATACCCCAGAATCTAAAAATTATAAGATCATTTATTACATCCAGCACATAATATCCTGAGAAAGGGATTCTGAGCAATGAAACCGCTTATTAAATGCAAACTAAAAAGATTATGGCAATTATATTTTGATTTAAATGAACGACAAAAACAAATAAATCAAGAATTTGAAAAAAATAAAAAAGAAATTTTAGAGCTTTTAAAGCAAAAAAATAAAGACGATTTTTAAATCTCAAATCGTCTTTATTTTTCTTTTAAAGCTTATTCATCTTCGCCGCCGGAAATATTATAAGCTAAATTTTGAAAATACTGCATCCAATAATGTCCTTCATCAATTAAAAGCCTGCCTTCATCAGCTATTTTGGCAACTTCCTTTCCTACCGGAATCATGCCTAAAAATTTAACCTTTTCCTTTCTGGCATAGTTCATCAATAAGTTTTGTCCTATTTTACTTTTGTTGATTAAAAGTCCGGCTGGTTTGCCAGCTGTCTTTACTTTCTCAAT
>JBJDXG010000213.1:0-2931 GCA_051866555.1 bacterium
AAAAAATAACCACTAAAGCCGCCTCTATAATCAGAACCGAATACATCAGCCATTCTAACGCTTTTTACCGGGATAGAAATAGAGTTGTTACTATTAAGGTCTAAGGGATAACCAACAGCAGTCAAGAAAAAGTCATCATCTTCGCTGTAATAATCAAACTTGAAGTCAAAAATATACTCTCCGCCTTTTAGCTTCTCCCAGACTAATTGACTGCCTATATACATCTTATCGTGATAATGGCCCTGAAAATATATATCCTTATGGTCTTTACCGACAAAATATATCCTAGAGCTTTGCCTCATTCTACTGTCACCTCTCCTTGGATAAGGTAGACGGTATTTTCTTCCGGTTGAGCAGGCAAGGCACTGACAGAGACTATTTTAAGCTGGTTGTTTTCTTCTTCCTCTTTCTTATCTAGCTTTTCCTCTAAGCCTGCTAGTCTGGTGATAAAGCTGTTAATCTCTTCTTTTAACTCTTCATTTGTTGGCTCATACAGGTCGCTTAATTCAGCTTCATAAGTCCCCAGAGTGATTTTTATTTCAGCTATGTTAAAGGGATTACGCTCTATCTCTATAACTCGCTTTACCTGATTCAATCCCAGAGGACTGAATTTTATTAGTACCTCATCACCCAGAGCAAGGCTTTTATCCTTGTAAAGGCTAACCTCATAATCTTCTGTTCCGTCAGCTAGATTATAAGAAAAGCCTAAGTCTGTAACATTCCCGGTCTTCAGCAAATCAACGGCTGATTCTTTGCCTATATGGCTTTTTATATTGATACTGTAATTGCTGTAGCTTATTTCTCCGCCTACTGTGGCCACTAACTGCATAAGAGCGTTCCTTCTGGTCGTTTCTTTATTAATGAGCAGTGTTATTTCTCCTGAAAAATCTACTTCACCAGCAGTAAAAGGAGTATCCGCTAAAAGCCTGTTTAAGCAGTCTTTAGGGCTGCCGGTAAAAGAAAACTCTGATATTTTATACTCGTCATTATTGAGCAAATAAGAAACGTGTTCCGCCTCTACAGTAATAAAATAGGCTGCTGCTCTGGTTTCTTTTTTTATACTCCTGATATTAAAAATCAGATCGCTTATTTCAAGCTGAGAGTCAGCAGTCAGAAAACCCAGTTTAGAATTAAAAGTAGAGAGGGAAAGACTGCACTCGCCATTAAGCTTCTGAGTAAGGGAACAGTCTAAAACGGCTTTTATTTCCCCGGTTTTAACTGTACCCCGATAAACTTCAATTACTGAATCCTTCCTATTCTTCCGATAAATCGCTGTTACGCTTGTATCTTGGGTTATATAATCAGTGTTACCGCTCCAAGCAAGGAAATAATAACCTTCCCTTTCTGGCGTTTGTGGCGGTACTGCTGAACCTCCATAAACTACTGTCTGAGTATTTAAAAGCGTGTTGTCATAGTCATAAAAATTAACCGTAAAAGTATTTTCTTCTGTCGTGGTTATCACCTCCAGCCGTACTAAAAAAGCACAGCTCTTATTTTCCTAAGTTTCTGGCGGTAAGCTGACCCTGCGAATATTGATATTCCGTCACTACATTAGTCAACACCTTACCGCTAACAGTTAAAGGCTGCGTAACGGTTAAATTTATAGGCTGCTGCTGTGCTTTACTGTCTGCTGTTACTCCTGTTAAAGCCAAGTTTAAGCTTGCTGTAGGGTTAATCTGCATGGATTTAGTTAGGCCCTTAATAGCTTTTTCTACTACTCCTTTACTCCTGTTGATACCGTCAGCCAGTCCCTGCATGAAGTCCGGCATCCAGCTTTCGTAGTCAGTAAGAGGCCCCGTATCAGGTACAGAAAAATGCAGATAGCTTCTAATAGCTTTAGCTACTGACTTTACTGCTCCCGTTACTTTGTCATAGCAGGATTTAATGCCCTTGACTAAACCCATGATAAAATCCTTACCCCAAGTAAAAGCCTGTGAAGGTAAGCTCTTAATATATTCAATGGCACTACTAAAAGCAGTTTTAACAGCATTGTATATAGTAGTCCCCACTGATTTAAAGCAGTTAGTCAGGGCAGCAATTAGGCCTAGAGCTATCTGTTTGACTTGTCCTATCTTACCGGCCAAGAACCCGACTAAATTAGTCCACGCTGTAGAAATAGCAGTAGTTAAGTTGGCCCAAGCTGAAGAAATAAAGCCGGTTATGCCTTGCCATGAGCTGCTGATGACAGCAGATAAACCTTCCCACGCTGAAACAATTACAGAAGTCACACTCTGCCAGATTGATTGGATACCTGATATAATACTGCTTCCGGTGGAGGTAATAACTTTTACGGTACTATTCCAAGCTCCTGCTACTGTATTTACTATGCTGTTCCACACTGCAACAGTGGCAGAAGATAGTCCATTCCATACCCCAGAAATAAATTCTTTTATGCTTTCTCCTGTGCTGGTCAGGTAATTTATTACGCTGTCCCAAGCTCCGGAAATAAAGTCCTTTATAGCCTGCCAAGCGTTAGCTGTTGCTTCTTTTAAGGTTGTCCAGAGATTGATCCAGAATTGCCGGAATCCTTCGCAGTTATTCCAGAGGTAAATAAACCCGGCTACTAATGCCGCTATGGCTGCTATAACCAGTACTATAGGATTAGCCGCCAGTAAAGCGAATAAAGCTGTTAAGGCCGCCTTTACTGCTGCTATTGCCGCAGTTACCCCGGAAAAAGCTGCACCAGCTCCAGCAATACCTACCATAAAACTTCCTACTGCCATAATAACAGGAGCTAAAACAGCGATAATTGAGGCGACTATGATTAAAAAATTCTTTATAGGGGCAGGCAAAGAATTAAAAGCATTGACTAAAGTAGTCGTAAACTTAACTACTTGATTAGCTAGGGGAGCAAGTGACTTCCCTAGTTCCGCCAGTGATAGCTGTAGCTTATACTGTGCTTCCCTTGCCTCCACTAAATCAGGATTGCCT
>JBJDXG010000214.1:0-12698 GCA_051866555.1 bacterium
ACAGCACTTAAATCCAGCGTATTTCTGGTCGCCGTTTCAAAGGTTCTGATACCGCGCTCACAGAGAATTACTTCGCTGTTGCCCTCTGACATAATATATTCTGCCGCCATCAGCCATTCTTCAATCGTTGCTGAAAGTCCGCGCTTTAAAAGAACAGGCTTTTGCAGATGTCCAACATCCTTTAACAGATTGAAGTTCTGCATATTGCGCGCCCCAATCTGCAAAATATCGCTGTATTCATTGACTACATCAATATCCTTCGGGTCTAATATTTCAGTTACGATAGGCAGCCCGGTCTTTTCTCTGGCTTCAGCCATAATCTTTAGTCCCGGCTCGCCCAGTCCCTGGAAGCTGTACGGTGAAGTACGCGGTTTGAATGAACCGCCCCGCAGGATATCTGCTCCGGCTTCCTTAACCTTTAAGGCAGTTTCTATATACTGCTCCTTATCTTCTACAGCACAAGGACCTGCCATAATATTTAATTTACTGCCCCCGATAACCGTATTGCCCACTTTAATCACTGTATCCTCTTCTTTAAATTCACGGGAAGCCAGCTTATACGGCTTCAGAATGGAAACGACCTTTTCCACTCCTGATAAGCCTTCGAATTGTTTCAAATCAACTCCGCTTTTATTGCCCAAACCATGAATAACTGTTCTGGCAACTCCGCTGGAAACGAAAACCTCCAGCCCATTATTTTCTACTACAGAAGAAACCTCTTTAATCTGTGCTTCATCAGCATCTCTTTCCATAACAATAATCATTAATTTTCCCTCCTCATTAATCTGCCGCTAAATCCGGTCTCAGCTTTTTAGCCCCTCTAAGATAAATATGATGTATTTCAGCCTGGCTTCTTTCTGTATTGATGTGCATTAAAATGCGCAGGCATTTCTTTAAACAATTAGGTGTAGTCAATTCATTGGAACAAATCATAGCTACATGATTCCAGCCCATTTGTCTGGCCGCCAAAGCCGGAAATTCCTGATCCAAATCATCGGTAACCGAAAAATATATGCTGGCAATATCTTCTATATCGACTTCGTTATCCTCTACTATTTTTTTTAACAGCTCCTTAGTTGCTTCTAAAATCTCCTCACGGTCATTATGTTCAATCGTTATCGCACCCCGTACTCCACGGCATTTCATCATTTTTCTTCCCTCCTAAATCGCTCTGTGGCCAACTGCAATCGCAACATCATTCAAATGCAGCAGACCAACTCCACAGAATATAGCTACCGACAAATGGTCCTCTTTTCTGGCAATAGCAATCTTACCGCCGAAATTAAGCCCCATAGCCTTCGGTATCAGTTGGCTTAAAGCATCATGCGTTGCTCCGGCAATCGAGCCCTCCTCAATATGAGTATCCCCTATTACACCCTCTCTTTTAGCAGCTACAATAGCTTTCTCAATAACCTTTTTAAAACAGTTATTAAACTCTCCGCCATAGTCTACTGCTGCTGTCATAGTTTTTTGTTTAACCAGATTTTCCCGCATCAGCTTTTCTTCCTGATGGCTTCTGGTCATAGCTAAAAGAATAGCAGCAGAAGCAGCTTCTTTACTTCCTGCATTATCCATTTATCTGTCCTCCTGATTCTGGATGAAAAAAAAAGGCACTCCATCGCAGGAATGCCTTTATATAGCAAAGCTAAGGTCAGCTAATACATTACATGACCTCTGAAAACTACCATCCTACCATGCTACTGTTCTTCAGTTGTTTTTATTATAGTCCCTAGTTTCTAAAATTGCAAGCTAAAAAGTGCAATTTTGTACAATAAATTTATCTTTCTTTCGCTTAAAATAAAAGCATCAAATAAAAAAGTGAGGTAATATACAATGAAAGAAACGGAATTATTCAAAGCTTTAAACAATGGGGCATTACGCCTGCCTGACAGGGAAAAAACCTTCAGCAATATTCCCTGGTCTAAGCATCCTGAATTTAAGGGAGTAGAATTAAAGCACCTGCTGACAGCTAAAGATACAGACGGAAAATTCAGCTATCATCTGGTGAAAATAGCCCCTGAATGCAGCATAAAAAACCACATTCATGAAAACCAGCTTGAAACTCATGAGGTAGTTTTCGGTACAGGAATATGTGTAAACGATAATAAGGAAATTGCCTATAAAAGCGGCATAGTTTCTATTTTCCCTGCCGGAATTCCTCATGAGGTAAGAGCTTCTGATACCGGACTGCAGCTTCTGGCAAAATTTTTTCCCGCTCTGCTTTAAATCAGATATTCATGTGCCTTAATGTATTCTAAAGGAGTTAAAGCGGTTAATTTTTTAAAATGTCTGCTGAAATGGCTCTGGTCATAAAATCCTGTGACCAGGGCTGTTTCTGTTATTTCTCTGCCCGCTGTTAACAATCTCCGGGCTTTTCTGATTCTGTTTTGCAGCTGAAACTGATGAGGAGTAAGCCCGGTCTGCTGTTTAAACATTCTGATTAAATAATAGGGACTGATATTTACAGCCTCAGCTAATTGTTCAATTGACCAAAGAGCCTCCGGCTTATCTTCCAGCAGCAGCTTTACCTGCTTAATTATTTCCTGCTTAGGAACATCGCTTTCAGACAAATTATCATATAAGAAATGAACTGCCTTTTTTATTTTGGGAAAACTTTCATCTGTGATAATGCTCTTTTCCCGCAGGGAAAAGCAAAAAAGCCGGATAAGCTTTTCCAGCTTAGACAAATCATAAGCACTGACTATATCCTGAGAAAGACAAACTGATAATAAAGAGTATCCTTCTGTCGGAGCAGAAAATCCATGCACCACATTGGGCGGGATAACAAAAAAATCCCCTGCTCTGTACCGCTTACTCTCTTCATGCTGCTGTAAAACAACAGAACCGCTTAAAATAAAGCCCAGGACATAATTAACGATATGAGTATGCAGAGAATAAGAAAAGCAGGAATCCTGACAATAAATCAGCTCAAGCTTGTTGCCTGGGGAATGGAAAAACCTTATCCTGCTTTTTTTCATGCTGTTTCTCTCCTTTACATATTGCTGCCGATTAAATCTGCTATTTCTGCCAGCTCCTTAGGCGGTCTGACCAAAGCCAGGCGGATATGGCCTTCTCCCTGTGAGCCAAAGGCTGTTCCCGGAGTAGCCACTACGCCGGTTTTTTCCAACAGCTCTTCACAAAATTCAACTGAGGAAGGATATTTAGCAGGCAGAGGAATCCAGACAAACATAGTTCCGCCGGAGTCCTTTATTTCCCAGCCATAGCTGCGCAGTCCTCCGCACAGTGCATCACGTCTTTTTTGATATTCCAGACACTGCTGCTTTACCCCGTCTCTTGGGCCGGTAAGCGCTGCCAGAGCCATTTTCTGCGCTATATAGGATATACCGAAATCATACTGGCTTCTCAGCAGCTTTAAAGCATTGATGATCGACTGATTGCCAATACAGAAGGATAATCTTATGCCAGTCAGATTAAAGGATTTAGATAAAGAAAAAAATTCTACTCCTACTTCCTTAGCTCCGGGAATTGATAAGAAAGAAAAGCCTTCCCTGCCGTCAAAAATAATATCTGAATAAGCGTTGTCATTGATGATAAAGAAGCCGTATTTTTTAGCATAAGCAATCATCTTGCTGTACATTTCTTTAGGAGCTGCTGCACCTATCGGATTGGAAGGATAGGATAAGACCAGATATTTTGCCTTATATAAGATATCCTCCGGAATGTCCTCTAAAACCGGCAGGAAATCATGCTCCGCTGTCAGCGGATAATAATACGGCTCAGCTTCTCCTAAGAGAGAACCGGCAGTAAAGATAGGATAACCTGGGTCAGGCAGCAGGACTATATCGCCCTTATTGCAGACAGCAAGACCCAAATGGCCCATTCCCTCCTGAGTACCATGTACTCCGGTAATCTCTTCCTTAGCTATAACCGTATTATATCTTTCCCGATAATAATTCACTATCGCATCAAGCAATTCATCAGTTTCGGTTAAAGAATATTTATAATTTTCCGGCTCCTTGGCAGCTTCAACACCTGCTGCTATAATATGCTCCGGCGGTCTGAAATCCGGTGTGCCTATTGACAGATTATAGATTTTTCTGCCCTTGGCCAGCATTTTATTTTTCTTCTCATCTAAAGAAGCAAAGATTCCGGTCTGAAATTTTTCTAATCTTTTAGCTGCTGTATAATCCATTATTTTTCCCCCTGTTTATTATATTTTTAAATGTATTTTCTCAGTCGCTTTTTCCTCTTCTTTTCTGATTATATGCGCATAAAGCGAGGTTACGGTCGGAGACTGATGACGCAGTGTTTCCTGTACGATCCTTAGATCCTTAGTCGCTCTGTATAATAAAGTCCCGCAGGTATGGCGCAGACAGTGGCAGGACAGCCCCGGCTTCTTTAAGCCGGCAGCAGTCAGACAGCCATCTACTATATCCCTTATAGCCGTTCTGGATAAACGATGACCGTTTTTATTATTGCTGAGGCTGACAAAGGCCGGAGTTCCCTGGTCGTCCCGAGGAATTTTTTCCTGCCGGGAAAGATGCTGTTCTAAAATATCCAGAGTATCATCACGCGGATAAATATAATCATCATGTCCCTTGCCATGAACATAAATCTCGCCGCGGGAAAAATTTATATCTTCAATATTCATGCGGTGTACTTCAATCGTCCGTA
Organism: bacterium; assembly: GCA_051866555.1. Classification (GTDB taxonomy): domain Bacteria; phylum Bacillota; class JBJDXG01; order JBJDXG01; family JBJDXG01; genus JBJDXG01. The sequence continues at coordinate 4,636 of JBJDXG010000214.1, forward strand.
AGCCTTCTAAAGCCATTAAACCGATAATCGCACGGGCCCGGTCATATTTTTCCGGAGATTGTTTGGGAATAGACTGAAATAATAAGCTGGCTTCTTCCTCGGTCAAATAATTTTGAATACCCTTTAAGCGCGCCTGCCTGTCTCTTGGCGCGACTACTCCCTTAGCCGGGTTTACTTTAATAAAGTTTCTCTCCACCGCACAGTCAAAAAATCTTTTAACCACTATCAGCTTTAATTTTATCGTAGTTGACCGCATTCCCTGGTCTATTAAGTATTTGCGGTAATCCTTAATGACATTGCGGTCTATCTCGGCCGGATGAAAATTATTCTCCTGACACCAGAGCAAAAACAGATAGAGCTGATTGAAGTAGACGGTTAAAGTATCGTCCGCAGCATCTCCATTGGCAATATCCGCCTTTAAATATTCCACAAAATCGCCTAATAAATTTTGATTATGTTTAGCTAGAGCTAGCTCTTCTTTCTTTTCCATCTTTTCCTCCATTTTATTAGTATATCATACATGGCAAAGATAAAAAAGAGAGGGAATAAAAATGCACCTCAGATATCAGCTTTCAGCTAATATCCAAGGTGCAGTAAGGCTTTCAGTTTTTTAAAAAGCCGGAACTATGGCTCCCTGATACTTGTCATTAATAAATTTCTTAACCTCTTCAGAAGTAAGAGCCTTAACTAATTTTTGGATTTCCGGATTGTTTTCATCTCCGGCATTAACAACCAAGACATTAACGTATGGAGAATCAGCATCTTCAATGAATAAAGAATCTTTTAAAGGATTCAGTCCAGCATCCAGCGCAAAGTTGGTGTTGATTACAGCTACATCAGTATCCTGCAATACTCTTGGCAGTTGAGCTGCTTCCATTTCCTTTAATTCAATATTTTTAGGGTTTTCTACTATATCATTTTTAGTAGCTGCTACCCCTACTCCCTCTTTCAATTTCAAAAGACCTGCTTTTTCTAAAAGCAATAAAGCTCTTCCGCCATTGCTTGGGTCATTTGGAATAGCTACTACAGCTTTGTCAGCAATAGATTTTAAGTCCTTAATTTTTTGAGAATAAATTCCCATAGGCTCGATATGAACCTTAGCCACAGATACTAAATTAGTTCCTCTTTGTTTGTTGAAGTCATCCAAGTAAGGAATGTGCTGAAAATAGTTAGCTTGAATTTCCTTATCAGCTAAAGCTGTATTAGGCTTAACATAATCAGTAAATTCAACAACCTCCAGTTTTACACCATCTTTAGCCAAAGCATCTTTGACTGCTTCCAAAATTTCAGCATGCGGAACAGGAGTTGCCCCTACCTTTAAAACGACCTCTTCCTGAGCTCCGCCTTCCTTGGCTGCATTATCTGTTTTGCCGCAGCCTGTTAAAAGTGAAGCAGCTAAAACAAAAACCAAGCCAATCAACCATAATTTTTTTACCATTTTTCTCCCTCCTATTTTTTACTTAATTTTTTTGCTGTCCAATCACCAATTGATTGGAATATTTGTACCGCCGCAATCAGAATAACTACTGTCGCCAGCATGACTTCCGGTTCAAAGCGGTAATAACCGTAACGAATAGCCAAATCTCCCAATCCGCCTCCGCCGATTGCACCGGCCATAGCGGTATAGCCAACGAGATTTACCAGGACATTAGTAACAGCTAAAACGAGTGAAGGAACTGCTTCCGGCAGCAAAACCTTGGTTATCAGCTGCCAAGGAGTCGCTCCAATAGAGATAGCAGCTTCAACAACGCCCCATTCTATCTCCTTCAATGATACTTCGACCAGACGGGCAAAGAAAGGAGCAGAAGCAATAGTCAAGGGGACTATTGAGGCAGTAGTTCCGATAGTCGTTCCTACTATGATTCTGGTAAAAGGAGTAATTGCCACTAACAGAATAATAAAAGGTGTGGAACGCAAAGCATTGACTACCCAGCCTAAGGTCTGATTCAGCCAAATATTTTCTAAAATATGTTTTTTATCAGTAACCACCAGGATTATACCTACGGGAAGACCTATGGCTACGGCAAAAAAAGTAGATATCGCCAGCATATAAACAGTTTCCCAGGAAGCTGTCAAAAGATTAGAGATCAATGTACTGCTCATTTATTTATCACCTCAATTCCCAGACCCAATGAGCTTAGATACTTTATTGCCTCATTGCAGGAAGCATCTTCTCCCGCCATTTCCAGCAGCAAAGTACCGAATGGTTTATTTTTCAGGTATTCAATATTGCCGGAAATGATATTGGCCTCTATATTGAATTTTTTTACCAGGTCGGAAATGACCGGCTGTCCGGCTGAATCGCCGACAAAGATTATCTTGATAATTTTATTTTTCTTACCTGTCAGATTTATCTGCTCAGGCAATTCCTGCGCAAAAATACTGCTGACAAAATTTTTAGCTGTTTTAGTCTGCGGATTAGTAAATATATCGATCATTCTGCCCTGCTCAATAATCCTGCCATTCTCCAAAACGGCTACTTTATCGCATATTTCCTTGATGACCTGCATTTCATGCGTTATCAGGACTATCGTTAAATTTAATTTTTGATTGATATCCGCCAACAACTGCAAAATGGACTTAGTGGTCTGCGGATCAAGAGCTGAAGTTGCTTCATCACATAAAAGCACCTGCGGATTGTTAGCCAAAGCTCTGGCAATGCCAACCCGCTGTTTTTGTCCGCCGCTCAGCTGAGCAGGATAAAAATCACTTTTATCGCTTAACCCTACCAAAGCCAAAAGCTCAACTACTCTTTCTTTGATCTGTTTTTTCGGAGTACCGGCTATTTCCAAAGGAAAAGCTATGTTATCAAAAACAGTACGGCTGAACAGGAGATTAAAGTGCTGAAAAATCATGCCGATTTTGGTTCTGGCTTTTCTTAATTCTTTAGTGGAAATAGCAGTCATTTCCTGCTCACCGATAAAAATAGTTCCCGCTGTCGGTTTTTCCAAAAGATTAAGACAGCGCACCAGACTGCTCTTACCTGCTCCGCTGAAGCCGATAATCCCGAAAATATCTCCTTTTTCTACTTCTAAATTGATGTCCTTTAAGGCTTCTACTTTTTTACTGCCGGTTCCATATATTTTGCTTAAATTCGATACCTTGATCAATAGCTTGTACCCTCCTTCAACGGCTATGAAAAAAACCTCTCCTAAAAAGAAGAGGTAAATATTCATCAACTCTCATTTTTCAGGATAAACCTGCAGGATTTAGCACCTGTCTAGCTAAACTAGAGGTTGCCGGGTTTCACAGGGCCAGTCCCTCCACCGCTCTTCATAAGAGATATTAAATTTTGTAATATTATTATAACTACAATATCTAAATTAGTCAAGAAAAATTTCATTGGGCTGTTATTAAATAGGAACTTTTAATATTTGCCAGGGAATAAGCACGGCAGAAGAAAGATTATTTTTTACTTCAATCTGATGAATCAAAAATCTGATATCCTTCTCCCCTTTATTATATTTTTGTGCAATAGACCATAAGGTATCACCCGGATGAATGGTCACTTCTATGTAAGCATGATTTTCAGCATCAGCTGAGGTAAAATAACAGGAAATAACAACTGCAAAGCTTAAAAGAATCAGTAAAGCAATTAATATTTTTTTATTCATTGTCACCCCTCCGGAACATTTGTTTGTTTATATTCTAACAAAACATATGTTTCTCGTCAAGCTTTTTTCGAACAAAAGTTTGCTGATTGAATAGTTTTATGCTATAATTAAATTGATTAAAATTCTGATTAAGGAGGAATTTAAAGTGGATTTAACTGAAAGACAGGAGCAAATCCTTCAATATATCATCAAAGAAGTGCGCAGCAAAGGCTATCCTCCTACTGTAAGGGAAATAGGCAAAGAGGTTGGCTTGCGTTCAAGTTCAACGGTCTACGGCTATTTAAAAACCTTAGAGGAAAAAGGCTATATCAAAAGGGACCCCACCAAACCGCGGGCAATTGAGATAATCTCTAAAAAATATAAACTGTCTAATCCGTTAGAAGAGGAAGAAGATAAAAGAATTGTTAAGGTTCCTATAATCGGTGATGTTGCCGCCGGTATTCCTATTTTTGCCGCAGAAAATCAGGAGGATTTCATGCCTCTTCCCTATGATTTTGTGCAGAATGACATGAGCTTTATCCTGCGTGTACGCGGTGAAAGCATGATTCAGGCAGGCATTTGCGACGGTGATTTTATCATTGTCCGTCAGCAAAATACAGCTCAAAACGGAGAAATAATCGTTGCTTTAATAGATGATGAAGCAACTGTAAAAACATTTTATAAGGAAAGCAATTATATCCGTTTACAGCCTGAAAATGATACCATGGAGCCTATTATCGTCAATGATGTTAAGATTTTAGGCAAAGTAACCGGATTATTCAGAAAGCTGTAAAAAAAATCAGCGTCAGAGTATCAGGCTCTGGCGCTTTTTTTCGGGCTATTCTCATTTTAAAGAACTTGAACTCATTAAGAAAAATAGATTTGGAGCAACAGCAAGTTGCTTGAATTTATTACCTGCCTGAATTATAATTTTTACAAGGTGGTGATAACAATGGAAACCAAGAATATAATACTTGAACTTCGAACTAGAAAAGGTCTTTCACAAAATGAACTTGCAGAAAAAATCCATGTAACGCGGCAGGCAGTATCCCGCTGGGAAACCGGAGAAACAATCCCCAATACCGAAACACTGAAGCTGCTCTCAAATTTCTTCGATGTTTCAATCAATACCTTGTTAGGCTCTCCCAGACAGCTTATTTGCCAATGCTGCGGAATGCCGCTTGAGGACAGCACAACGAGTAAAGAGCCTAATGGTGATTTTAACGAAGAATACTGCAAATGGTGTTACAGCGATGGCGAGTTCAAATATACCAGCAAGGAGCAGCTTATTGATTTTTGTGCAGAACATTTGGCAAATGAAAATTGGCCTGCCAAACAGGTCAGGGCACACATGGAGGCAATCGTGCCAAAACTTAATCATTGGAAAAAATAAAAAGGAAAACGGTGTAACCTCTTTTACAGAGCTGCACCGTTTCTTATATACCTACCTTGCTAAAACTATCTTTTCAGCTTAATAATTTTTTATTATCTGCTTGATCTTGTGCTTTAATTCCGTATCATAATTAGAGCAGCACTGCTTGGAAACAGAACCTGCTTTACGATTAGCCTCCCGCAAAAGCAAGAGATTTTCTATGTTTTCCAAGCCTGCTCGGGAAATAAGCCGCTCGACTGCTTTCTTAGTAGTGTAATGCTTCTCATAGGAAAACATATGATTTCTTATCAGATTTAAAATAAGATGGTGATTAATATTCTGCCCGCCCAGATAAAGAAATAAATTCAAGCGATCCAATATTTTTTTAGCTATTTGAGCCGATTTATTTTCATGCTCAGAAAAGAACAGATCGCCTTTTTCATACTCTGTTTTACTCAGGTCATGAAAAAGACCGGCTAAGCGGAGATTAATATCCTGCGGCAGATAATCTGCTATATAAATAGAATGCTCTCCCAAATTATGTTCAGGCGTAATCCAGACAGAAAAGGCTTTCTCCAATTCAGGCAGGAACAAGCTGAAGACCCCTATTTCATGCAGGATTTTTAAATACCTTCCGGGTTTAGCTAAAAGCAGTATCTTCACCAGATAATCTCTTATATCATTAGTTTTTAATAATTTTAGATAATGAGCCTGTTTTCCGGCTGCCTCGATAAGCTTTTCAGACAGCTCATAGCCATATAGACCTGATAAATACACGCTTTTTAAAATAGCTGAAGGATGGGCAGCAAAAGCTTTTTCCGGTTCTTCTCTGGTCCTTATGAGCTTTCTGCGGTCATCATCCAAACCATTAAAGTAATCAATTATTTCTTCCTTTTTCCAATCCCATAAAACCGCCTCCCTGGTAAAGACAAACTTTCGGCAAAAGTCTAATAATGAAGAATTATTATAAGAATATACCTCTATTGGAATCTGCCAGAAAACAACGGTTATACCATCAGGCCAGGAAGAGGTCTGCAAGACCTGATGATATAACTGCACTATGGTCTGTAAGGGAGCATCGGTTACTATCCGATTAATTTGAGCTGAATTTAACAAATAATATGAGCTGTAACCGCTGGCATAAATAATCTGCAAAAATTCCTTGATTTCCGGTAAAAGTATTTTGGCATTCAAAAGCTCATCACTTCATTTCCAGAACCAAAGAAAGTCCTATATTTAACACCGGTACAGCCTGAGAAAAATAACTGCCGGAATATGCATTTAAAGAGCAGTAAAGCTTATTGCCCTGTTTTGACCATGCAATATTATCCATCTTAAATACAGAAAAATTACTTAAACGATATTTCTTAACCTCAAAAATTTTGAACATTTTTTGATTTTTCAAATTAATAAACCAGAGATTATCGTTAGCACAAAAGGCTATTTTGCTTTTATCGCTGCTGTAAACTATTTCCTCACTGGTACCGCAGGCGGCCTGTCTGGTATTTTCACCATTATAGTCTGTTGTCCATAATACAAAGTCATTATTAATTAAGCTTTTTTCTACGAATAATACATGATTATAATCAGGCTGCAAATGACCTATGGCTTTTTTACTGGCCAGAAGCTTTTTCGTATTATTGGCAAAATCGAAGCTGTAGATTTCTTTTTGCTCTTTACTTTTAGCCGTTACATAAACGAGATATCGGCTGTTAGGCGACCATTCAATATTATAATCGTGCTTGCCGTTTACCTTATCGGTTAAATATTCCTTATAATCCCCAACATACTGAGCTTCAAAGGTATCTGTCGGCATAACCTTGATTTTTAAAATTCTGAAATCGCCTTTTTCTCCTGACAGCTCACTGAACAAAAGCTTTCTGCCGTCCGGAGACCAGGCTAAAAAGTCGGAGGTAATGTTTTTAGCCAACAGTTGAGAATTATTTTTATTCAGATTTATTACCCATAAATTATAGTCGCCTCTGCCTTCATTCTTCATTAAGAAGGCTATCTTTTGACTGGAATTGGCTATCCGGCTGATGGAACAGTCTCCGCCCTTAGTTATCTGTTCCGTCTGTTTATTGCCGGTATTGAAATAAAAAAGATTAAAATTATCTAAGCTGTCCTTTTGATGAAAAAACACTAATTTGCTGTTAGGCGACCAATAAAATTTAATTTTTTCGGTAACATTGATATTGGAAGTTACTTTAGTTAAATCAGTTCCATCAGTATTTACAACATAAAGATTCCAAACTGCTGCCGGCCATTGCTGAGCCGTTTTATCAGTATTGGCTGCTATAAAGGCTATCTTCTGACCATCAGGTGATTTGACAGCCTCAAATATTCTTTGTCCCAATTGCTTTTCCAAAGTTACCCCCAGCTGATTACGCCAGAAGATATTATTCTTTTGAAATTGATTGTGGATATCCAAAGCGGTCAGATTTATGGCATAAGAATTTAAAAAGGAATTGCTGACACTGACCTTGGTGATATCAGGTTCAGGAACAACTTTTTTAACAGTCTCATGTTTAGCAGGACTTGAGCTTGTTTTGTGATTTAAGTAATTATCGGGATTCATGGGAGCTAAAACCTTTTTGGTGCTGTTGCCCTGCTTATCCTGAACGATATAATTGCCTGAGCTTTGATGTACTATTTTAGAAGAATCCTTCAAAGCTATGGCCGGAGCAAAAAAATTTCTTTTGGCTGCCGAGTCCTTCTGATAAAAGATATTTATCATTTCGTTCAAATCGTTCTGTACCTTTTGTTTGTTTTTTTCTTTAGTATATACTAAGATTCCACCAGGCTGATTAGGAGCTGAGGCTAAAAATACAGTGTTAGGATTAGCCAGAGCCAAGGAACGAAGTATATTGGTCTTGTTTTGGAAAAAGCTGTTTTGGGCAGAGCTTTTCTCAGTTAAGGCAATAATGGGCTGACCCTTTTTATCAGCCGTAATAGTAAAGGAAGAAGCCTCAGCTGATAAAATCAAGCTGCCAAACAGGCAAAAGCATATTAAAGAAAAAAGAAAGCTGCCTTTTATGATTTTATTTTGCTTACTCATGGTTCTTTACTCCTTTCAAGGTATAAGTTGCTTTATAATA
>JBJDXG010000215.1:0-2898 GCA_051866555.1 bacterium
CGGCAGAACTGTTTCATCAGCTGTCTGGACATGGGTATGAGTTCCTGCGACTGCACTCACCCGACCGTCAAGATACCAGCCCAAGGCAATCTTCTCCGAGGTAGTTTCAGCATGAAAATCGACTAAAATAATATTCGTTTCCTTTTTCATTTTTTCCAGCTCATGGTCAATCGCCCGGAACGGACAGTCAATCGGAGGTAAAAACGCCCGTCCCAACAGGTTGATAATTCCTATCCTATGACCGAACAGATCAATGATTGCCGAACCCTGGCCCGGAGTTCCCGGAGGATAATTCAGCGGCCGCACAATCCTTTCATCCTGATCTATAAAATGAAAAATCTCCTTTTTATCCCAGGTATGATTGCCCATAGTCAGTATATCTACCCCGTTAAGGAATAATTCATTAGCTGTTTCTCGGGTGATACCTGAACCGGAGGCAGCATTTTCTCCATTAGCTATAACAAAATCAACCTTAAATTCCCGCTTAAGCCCAGGCAAAAGCTCGCGTATCAGCATACGTCCCGGCTTGCCGGAAATATCTCCAATCATTAATATATTCAAAAAAAAGCCTCCTTAATTTTTAGGTTTCTGTTTATCCTGATTAAAAACCAATACTCGCCCGTCTTCTCTGATACCAATTAGATTACGTTCTTCTCTTTCTGACTTAGTATCTTCCAGCATACACTCTATCAATTCATCCTGCAAATCCAAATCCTCTTCCCAGGTAGGGTCAAGTGAGATATCCGTAACTAATAAATTTTGAAATGCTTCCCTTAATATTGCAATCGTCAAAGAAATCTCTCCCTGACTGAGAGTTTCCACATCACGTGACAATTCCAACATAGTAATGCTTTCACAGTCAGTTTTCAGCAATTCATTAACTATAGTACTTTTATTTTCCAGCATATGATATGCTGCTATGCTGTTTTGAAAATTTTCTTTAAAGTCAGCATAAAAATCATCCGCAACCGTACTGCTCAAAAGAAAGCTCATGTGCAGAATCTTATTCTTATGCGTAAATTTTATTGAAGCTATTTCCGGATAACGCACTAAAATAGAAATCAAAAGCCCCACACTGTTTCCTAATTCCTGCCCATCCTTATAACGCATTTTAATCATCTCCGGCAACCTCTCCTTTTTAGCTTCTCCCAAATAATTCTCCGTCAATTAGAAAATCCCTTTTATTTAAAACCGCAAATCAAAAAGCAGGATTTTATAAAAATTATAAAATCCTGCTCTTGTACTCAAGCATTACTTAGCATAATCAACTACTCTGGTTTCACGAATAACTACAACCTTTATCTGGCCAGGATATTCCAGTTCATTTTCCACTCGTTTAACGATATCCCGAGCAATTCTGGCTGACAAAGCATCATCAATTTTATCAGGCTTAACTATAATTCTAATCTCTCTGCCGGCTTGAATAGCAAAAGATTTTTCTACTCCGTCAAATGAATTAGCTATTTCCTCTAATTTTTCCAGACGTTTGATATAAGCTTCCAAAGTTTCCCGACGTGCTCCCGGTCTGGCAGCAGATATAGCATCCGCAGCCTGTACCAGAACAGCTTCAACTGATTTAGCTTCTTCATCACCGTGATGAGCTGCCACTGCATTGATAATATCAGGTGCTTCACGGTAACGTTTTAATAAGTCAGCCCCAATCAAAGCATGCGGTCCTTCCACTTCATGGTCAACAGCCTTGCCGATATCATGCAGCAAGCCTATCCTTTTGGCTGTCTGAATGTCCAAACCAAGCTCAACCGCCATGATTCCAGTTAAGTGAGCTACTTCTATCGAATGCTGCAGCACATTCTGTCCATAACTTGTCCTAAAGCGCAGTCTGCCTAAAAGGCGAATAATTTCAGGGTGCAAACCGTTTACCCCTGTTTCAAAAGTAGCATTTTCTCCGGCTTCCCGCAAAGTATTTTCCACTTCTTTTTTAGCCTTTTCCACCATTTCCTCAATTCTTGCCGGATGGATTCTGCCGTCTGCAATCAGTTTTTCCAAAGCTACCTTGGCAATTTCTCTTCTTATTGGGTCAAAACCGGAAAGAATAACCGCTTCCGGTGTATCATCAATAATTAAGTCAATACCAGTAAGAGTTTCTAAAGTACGAATATTTCTTCCTTCCCGACCGATAATCCGCCCCTTCATTTCATCATTAGGCAGATCGACTACCGAAACAGTAGTTTCTGCAACATGATCTACGGCACATCTTTGTATAGCTAAAGATATGATATCGCGGGAACGCTTATCAGCCTCTTCCTTTGCCTGAGCTTCAATTTCCTTAATCATCATAGCAGATTCATGCTTAATTTCATTTTCCACATCACGCAAAAGCAGTTCTTTGGCTTCCTCGCTGGTTAAATTAGCTCTTTTTTCTAATTCCTCACGCTGTTTGGATAATAAATCACTTATCTCTTTTTCTTTATGTTCCAAACAATTCTCCTGCTTGCCCAGCCGTTCTTCTCTTTTTTCAATGCCGTCCAGCTTACGATCCAGGGTTTCTTCCTTCTGCAAAAGACGCCGTTCCAGCCGCTGCAGCTCTATCCTGCGGTCACGCAGCTCCTTTTCCGCTTCATGACGGATTTTATGTGATTCTTCTTTAGCCTCAAGTACAGATTCCCTTTTCTTCGCTTCAGCATCTTTCTTAGCATCATCTAAAATCTTTTCAGCAGCCTTTTCTGCTGACTCTATCTTAGCTTCGGCAATAGAACGCCTGATCAGATAACCGCCTGCTCCGGCTACCAATAGTCCTACGATATAGATTAAAAATATTACTGCTTTAATTATCAGTCACCTCCTTATGATATTTTTTTAATTTTCTAATAAGTTATATTTTTTAGTTTAGGACATCTATTATATTTTAGCTTTTTTTAAGAACAGTGTCAAGCAAGA
>JBJDXG010000216.1:0-12503 GCA_051866555.1 bacterium
AAAGAGTTCTGTCAATAACAGAACTCTCAGCATTTAATTCAGCTTCTGAGCACAGTAAGGACAAAAAGACCAATCAGCATTAACCTTTCCCTTACACTTCGGACAGGAAATAAAAATTTCTGCCGGATCATTCTTCGGCTCCTCTACGGTAATAGAATAGCTGATATCGCTCTTTTGCTCCTCCGGATTTGCTCCAGACACAGCTCCTATATAAGCCCTGCGCATCAAGCCGTCATCTCCATAGGATAAAAAGCCTATTTTGACCTTGGAAAAATTCTTGCGAACCTCCTTAATATCCTGATATAAATCTCTCAGCCGCGAATCAGCTACATCATCCTTTTTAAGGATATTCTGCACTAATTCCTTGCTGCTGGTGATAAATTCAATCTCCTTAACGCCTAACTTGGCAGCCTCCTTAAAGGAATGAATCAAAGCCTGATATCTCGCCTCCATCTCACTTACCTGCCCTGCACCATTAGTTATCTCCTTAAGAATAGTGCCCTGCAGATCCGCAATAATAACACCGTATCCGGCAAATTTATACTCTGGATTAATAGCTACATCACTATAAATTCTTAATTTTTCCATAACCGTCCCTCCTTGTACCCTTTATACCTTTATATAATAATACCACAGCAGGGGCGGATATCCTGCCGTAAAGCAGTCTTTTTTCACAAAACTCAGGCAGAGAAAAATTTTGCAGCTAGGATAATGATTTAATTTGAAACAGTCCATGACGGTTGCAGTAACCAAAAAATCGTCCCTGAGAACGCCTAAAAAAGCGGGCTTCCGCATTTTGCTCCGGATACAGCCGAACAAGCTGAATGCCATCTCCGCTGACGAAGGCTAAAAAGCTGATATAATGCGTCTTCGTCATCTGATGGTCAACTGTCACATACCACTCGCTTTCAATCGGTTCCACCTTTAACTGATGCTCTGTATCAGGCTCCTCCGGCTCAACAGGCGGCAGAAGCACGCCGCAGCAAGAAAATACCCCTTCACCGGCTGCCCAGATTATGTTGCCGCAGATTGGACATACATAAAACCGGCTGCGCAGCAAATTGCCTGAACAGTTAGCATTGGTGACACATTCGCCGGAAAGCAGCTCGACCACAGAAACACCAAGAGCGGCTGCTAACGATTCCAGCAAAGAAATATCAGGCAGCCCTCTCCCCGTTTCCCATTTAGAGACAGTCTTATCGCTGATGCACAATAGCTCAGCCAGCTGCTTCTGCGTCAAATTTTTCTTTTCCCTGAGTTCCCGAATAATATTTCCCGTAACATAATTGTTCATATCCTTATCTCCTCACTAACATTATTGCTGCTTTTAGAATAACCTATCAGGGAGCAATAAACAACCTACGCTCCGCAGAGTCGTTTATTCCAGCCTTTAAGAAGATAAGACAGAACCATCTGCCTGATTAAAAGCTCATACACTTGACAAACAGCTTCTCAAAATCAGGATAATTGGACAATTCAAGAGCCTCTATTCCGCTCGCTTCAAACTGCATTAAACTGCGGCATTTTTGATTAAGCAGAAAGGACATCCCTCCGACCTTAGAAGTATTGCCGGCAAAAACGATCTTATCCGCCAGACAATCAGGCAGCAGCCCCACATTGACCAGGCTTTCAGCTTTTAAATGATAGCCGAAAGAGCCTGCTATATAGACCCGGTCAAGCTCCTCCGCCTTAAGCTTATTCAAAATCAGCATCGCCTCCAGCCCTGCTCTGATCGCTGACTTGGCCAGCTGTATCTGCCTGATATCCAAAAGAGTCAAATATACTCCCTCAGCCACCATAAAAGCAGCTTTGCCGTCATACTCCGTCAAACGGCCCCTGATATTCTCCGGCAGACAGCATTTTGCCCGCTTGACCAGCCTGCCGCTTTTCTCAATCAGACCAAGCCGAACCATTTCGCCGGCAACATCAAACAGACCGCTACCACAGATTCCCTTAGCCTGAGCATCGCCAATAGTTTTTACCCTGACTTCATAATCAGAGGTTACCGTAAAGCCCTCTACTGCACCAATACAAGCTCTCTGTCCAAAGGTAATATTCATGCCCTCAAATGCCGGTCCAGCCGCAGTAGAGGTAGCGGTCAGCCTGCCATGAGAAGCTATGAGCATCTCTCCATTAGTCCCAATATCAATAAACAGAATATTGCCTTTAATTTTTGTCAGTTCGCACGCTAATATTCCTGAAGTTATATCAGCCCCTACATAAGCCGATATTATCGGAGGAAGATAGATCCGCCCAAAGGAAGAAATGCCTAAAGCCTTAGCAGGCACTGTGCAGCCGCCTCTGAGCTTAGGAGTATAAGGATAGCGCCCTAAGGAAGAAGGATCTGTATTAGTTGCCAGATGAAGCATCGTAGTATTGCCTGAATAAACAGCTTCATAAATATACTGCCGTTCAATTCCCGTCTCTTGGCATATTTCCCCTATCATAGCATTAAAATCAGAGAGCAGGCATTCATACATGACCGATAAACCATTTTCATTCTGCACTGTATAGTTAATCCGGCTGATCACATCCTGAGCATACAGGCACTGAGAATTCAGGCGGGAAACTGTATAAACCTCTTTTCCGCTCAGGCAGTCAATCAAAGCACAGACCAGAGTAGTTGTGCCAATATCGAAAGCAAGACCATACAGCTTATCTGCGGTATTTCCTTCCTCCGTTCCCAGCAGCCTGCCATCAGCATATACCTCTGTCCTCCCTGACCGATATTCCTTGCAGTAGCTGGGATAAAGCTCAGTTTCATGGACTGTTCCCTCCTGCAAAATAGCCAGATCCTGCTCCTGATTTTCATCTGTATAAACAGCAATATCACCATATACCTGAGAACAGCAGGCAAACACATAGCCTGCTGCTGTTTCTTCTTTAGTCAGCTTTTTCAAAGAGGAAAGCATTTGCAAATTACTTCTGTCCTCGACCCGCACCTTACATTTGCCGCAGCTGCCGGCTCCGCTGCAGGGAGTTTCTAAAAAAACCCCGGCTTTTCTCGCAGCCCGGGCAATAGTTTGTCCCTCTTTAACGAGTACCTGCTTTTTTTCCCTGACAAAATTAACTACCGCCATCTGGTCTCCCTCCTCCGGTAAACACCTTCAGCACCTCTGCTTTATCAAGGTCACAGCCAATAACAGAAATCATGCCGCCAGCAGCCGGTGTCCCCTGGCGAATAGAGATATGCTCCGGAATATAATCGAAATGCAGCCAGCCGCCGTCAAGGTCAGACACTATCCCTTTCATCCGGAGTATCCTGCCTGCTGCCGCTGCTTCTTCCAATAAAGCTTTTATTTCAGCCGCAGAATACTTTTTAGTTGTACGTATGGATACCGTACTGAAGTGCTCATCGGCACAATGATGTCTGTGTCCGGACAAAACCGGCGGCAGTCCTGTTTCCTTCAGCTTCATCGCACTCACCAGCTGTTCAGCCGTAAGCTCTGACCAGGGAGCAGTCACCAATACAGCCTGATTATTTAAAGCACGCAGCAGCTTTACTGCCTCTTCGGTCTTTTCAGGACCGCACTCAGCCGTATGGCTTAAAACAAGGCAGCCGGCATTTTTTATCTGATCATGATAAAATTCGCCAAAATCATCGGCATAGTCAGCACAGCATTCAGCATCAACCACCGCAGTCAGGCTGTTTATCTTACTGTCAGGCAGATCAGCGTGACTGATCGCCTTTCTTATATCAGAAGCCATAGCTACACCTGAAGGCTCAATAATTATCCTATCAGGATTAAGCTCTGTCTTAATCTTCTGCAGAGCTGCACTAAAATCACCAATAAGCGTACAGCAGATACAGCCGGAAGAAATCTCCGTTATCTCTATCCCTGCATCCTGCAAAAAGCCGGAATCAATATTAACCTCGCCAAATTCATTTTCTATCAGGACAATTTTTTCCTCCCGGCTTAAATTCTGAAGCAGCTTTCTAATCAAAGTCGTTTTCCCGGCTCCCAAAAAGCCGGTAATAATATCTATCTTAGTCATCCTCTTCCCTCCCTAAAGCAATAGATCCATATACATAACGGCAGTGCCGAGCTCCAAAGGATTATGTATCAAGCGCCCCTCCTGTCTCAGCCTTTCAGCTAAAACTCCTGCCAATCCCAGCGGCATTCCCGGTGCTGAAATAAGCGTCTTCGCCGTAATATTCTCGGCTTTTATCACATCAGCCGAACTGGTCGCTTCCAATATATAGTCAAAAGCCTGTCCCCTTATATCAGTCGTTACCCGGTAAGGCAGAGCCTTAAGCTTTTCCGGAGCAATGTCATAGACAATAACCTCAGCACCGCATTTTTGCAGATAAGCAGCCGCTGCCAGACCTACCGGACCTGCCCCGGCAACCATTACCTGCTCCCCGCTGAGGCTTCCGGCAGCCAGCTCTAAAGCCGCCGCAAACCCTCGTCCGGTAGCTGAGCCATTTTCTGACACTCGGCTGGTTTTATGCTTAAGCGCAAAATAAACTCTATCATCAGCCAAAATCGTCCCTTCATTCCGCATCAAGGATTCATACATTCCCGCTGCATCAGTCGCTTCAGTAATCTTGGCCTCAGCACCTAGATATTGTAAAATACTGCATACAGCCAGGGAAAAACCGCCGATTATTCCCAGACCTGCGGTGACAGGCACTACTCCCATCTGCAAATTCTGCTCCGGCACTGTTGAAAACCCACTGGCTCTCGCCGCAATTTCTTTAAGACCTGCGCCACAGACATTACGCAGTTCACCATCAAGACTTAACAAATTATCCCCCAGCCTGTCTATATCCCGTTCTCTTAAACGAGTCATCTATTTGTACCTCTCTGCATAATTTTTGCAATACTCACATTTAGTGTGGTGAGAAAGACATTCCGCACAATTAACTGATGAAATAACAGCTTCCCGGTCAAGCAAAAGATAAATTCCGACAAAGCTTTTAACCGGCTGCATCATGCCGCTCGGCAGCAGCTCTAAAGCAATCTCCTCGGCCGGCAGAAGCTGAAAAAAGGTTTTAACGGCTGAAACAGGAATGCCAAACATCCCGGGCGCCAGAGTATCGGTAATATAGAATTTTCTGCCGTACTCCTCAGCAGTCCGCTCCAAAAGCAATTGACGCAGTACATCACGCCCGGCATTAACAAAGCACGTCTGCCACGAATCAGCCAGATAGATCTCACTTAAAGGAAAGGCTGACAGATCAGGCATAGGTGCATGAAACATAAACAAATAACCGCTTTGAATGCTCTCCTCCCTTATTTTAGCTAAAGCGGCACACTCCATCAGCTGGCTGCCGAAGCTAAAGCCCTCCGGCAAAACATTTTCCGAAGAAAAACGCCCCAGCAAAAAATCCATCTCCAAGCCGTCAAAAACCATCTGCCTAACCTTCAGCGCACTTCTTTGACTCTTCTCAGCTCTCCTGCCCGGCCGGTCAAAGCCGCACATCACACTCATATACTTTTCTGCCAGCTCATACAGCATTTCTAGCTTGATAGTCAAAATCTCTTTCTGCATCTTCCTGCTCCTTTATGCTCTCTTTAATTTGTTCTATTACCTGCTCCATTTTCCTCTCAGCTCTGATAAAACTCAGCTCATCGCTGACTATCAAGGTAGCAGCCCAGCTTCTTTTATAAGGCGCATAGCTGGTCAAAGCCTCGTTACAGCCGAAAAAGCCTTCTATATAATGCAGCTCACCTATCTCGCCCATGATATGCTCTCCCTGAAGCTTGAGCTCGGAGCCGTTCACCGCAATGTGCTGATAAATCACCGGTCTTTCAACTGAAAGCTCCGGCTTTTCCAGTCTGCCGCACACCATCTCATAAAGCAGCTCCAGCATATTGATACCTGTTGAATGATACACAGCAGTTGGAGTCTGACTTGGCAGACGGGCATCTATCTCTAAAACATACATCTTCCCAGCATGCAGAATCGTTTCAATATCAAAGATCCCTTTTATTTGCAGCACCTCACCCAAGCGTTCTGCCAGAGCATACATCTGCTGCCTGAAAGCCAGCTCTATTCCGGCTTCTACCCGACAGCAGTCATAAGCTGCATCAGTTATGATCTTCGTTACCTGCAAAGGAAAACACCGTTTGCCGTCCCCGATTACCTCAATCGAATAAGAAGGGCCGGTCAGATACTCCTGAATCACACAGTCCTCTGTTTTGCTGTTCCTCAGCAATTTTTCCAGCTCATCGGCTGAATAAACCTTTTTTACTCCCTGACTGCCGCTTAAAGCAGAGGGCTTAACGATATAAGGAAATTGACCTAAAGGATAATAAGCCGGAGCCGGTATGCCTTCCTTAAGAAACAAACGGTCGGAAATCAGCTTGGAAGAGCTGACAGCATAACACCTGGCATCATAAACATAAGGAATATCATACAAAGCAGCATATTTTTTCACCCACTGCAGCACCTCTGTATCCTCTAAGGCCGGCAAGATAAAATCGCAGTCCCTGAGATGAGCTGCTGTTTTGACCCGCCGTACATCGCCGCAAATAAACTCATCAGCCAGCAGTCTGGCAGCACAATGTCTGTCCTTATCCAGCAAAACCGCTGTATAGCCTGCCTTTTTCGCCAGATAACAAGCCTCAACACCCTGAAGTCTGCCTCCGATAATTCCAACCTTTACCCTTTTCATCGCTCTCACCGCCTATTTATTTATTAAAAACTGTTAAAGAATATTTCTCCAGCTTCCAGTCCGGAATTTGACATTTAGGACAGGCCTTTCTGAAATAACGATTTCTCAGCCAGCGGTCACTCCGGCTGTGCCGTGAATCATTGACCATAAAGGAAATTCCGCAGTGAGTCGTTATAATCAGCATATCATCTTCCTGCTCGATCTGCTTTATCCCATGCAGCACTCCGCTTCTGGAGGGCCACAGCTTAATCTTGGAAATAAGCTGTGATAATGGCTGTTTACGATAAATATAACGTTTCTTTTCCATATTATCAGTCCTTCCTAAATAGTTGATTAATTAAAAAAAGGTAACAGAAAAATACCGTTACCATTATTTTTTGGCGGAGAATACGGGAGTTGCACCCGTCTGTATGGTTTTAGAGACCATATAATCACTGAGATTCATCCTCCATATTATGCAAATGTCTATTTAATCTTTAAAGTAGCTCCATCAAGATAAGCAATGCTCTTCGAATAACGATGGATTCCCTGAGCTTTTTCCCGGTGCATGAGGAGACGCTCCAGACCAAAGCCCAGTCCCGTCCAGCTGCTTCTTATTTTCCAAGCAGCATCTAGGGGATGCGGTCCCATCGAGGTCGAAGCCAGCTCCAGACCAGTATCGGCAGCAACAATGTCCAGCCCCTGACCATAAACCACAGAATCCTCGGCAATAAAAGCAAAATCAGCTATTTCTGCCGCCTGAAGCACCATCTCGGCCATCTCCTTTAACCTGGCACTGCGCTTTTCTAAAGGAGTACCCCATTCTACTAAATTAAGCATCGTAAATTCCTTCAGATGCGAGCTGCCCTCTGATTCTTTCCGAAAGCAGGAGCCTATTTCAAATATCCTGAGCGGCTTTTTAGCAAAATTCAGCAGGCTCTTCGATACATCATACAAATTAGGGGCCAGCATCGGACGCAGGCAGGACTTATTATCCAGCCAAAATACCTGTTCATGCAGGGGATGAGCAGCATCTATCGTCATCCTGTCCAGAAACTTTTTGGAAATGATAACCGGAGTCGTAACCTCGGTAAATCCCTGTCGGCATAAAGCCTCTTCCAGCTTACGCCTGAGAGCACACAGCTTAGGAAGATGTTCCTCCTCTAAGAGCTGCTCCAGCCTTTTACGGTTATCCGCCACAGCTTTTTTCTCCAACTCCTTATAGCTCTTGTCACGCTCTGTGGTATCAGCAAAGCCTTCTGGAATTTCCTGCTGCCTTAGACCAAGCTCCCGCAGCCTCTTTTTCTGAGCCTCAGTAAATTCTGCTCTCATATTTTGTCTTCCCCTTTACCTTGCTTTTGTTATAATCTTAGCTTTAAACCGTCTCTCCGGCAAGGTACAATTAACTACTTTTTCTAGGGGACAATTAAAATTGTCCCCCTCAGAAAGAGCATAATTGTTACTTTTACTTATCCCTAAAATATGTTACTTTTTAAGCAACACAATACATTCCCTTAAAAAGTGAGGTAAGGTAAATGGAAGGATATTTGACTATCGGGAAAATCTGTCGGGAAACAGGGATGAGTACCTCCAGGCTGAGATACTATGAATCTCTGGGACTGATCAAACCAGATATTATTGACCCCAAAACTGATTACAGATATTATTCTCTCAGTCAATTTCGGGAAATAGAAATTCTCAAGCTCTGCACTCAGATGAACTTTCCGCTGAAAAAGATCAAAGAGCTGAAGGAAGAAGGAGATTTAAACAAATTTTATGATTTCATCAAACTGCAGAAATACCGCACTAAAAAAGCTATCCGCCAAGCTCAGGCAGCGTATGACAATATTGAATGGCTTTATGAAGCACTCAACGACTATTTTTGTCAGGCAGAGCAAAAACAGGAGCCCTATCAGCTTCATATTAAAAAGAGAACTGTCCTGATGTCATGTCCGGAAGAACTGCCTGACGAAATTTTAGCTCAAGATGATACCCTGCAGCGGGGAATAACCTTAGCGGCTGCCGATGAGCTGGTCGCCGCACCCTACAGCCGCCGGCAGTATGGCTATCTCCTTGACAAAGACTCTCTGCTGGCTGGTAAAATCAGCTTAAAGGGTAAATATATTGAGCTGAAACGATATATCATGAATCCGGAAAGAAAGCTGTTCACTATACCAGAAGGTGATTATCTCTGCCTGGATGTCCAGCTTTTCAGCAACGCTTCCAGCTGGACAGCTGCTTTCTGCCATTATCTCCAATCTAACAAATATACAGTCAAGGCCGTTTATGCCTCTGACCATTTTTTTAACTTCTTAGAGCGCTCCAAAAGCTTAATCCGCATTGAATGTCTTTTGCAGAAAAAAGCTTAATGCACCGTCGGCTTCCAAGCAAAATATTCCTTTAAGACCCGAATAAATTCCAAACAGCCGGCACGCAGATTTTCTTCATTTAAGGCATTAAAGCCAAAAAGAAAAACATTTTCTGCCGCCTTGCTTTTATCCTGCCAATACATTTTAGTCCCATAAAGACCAATAGAATTTTGCCGCATATAAGCAATAATATCCTCTTCATTTTGGCAAAGCGGAATATTTATCAGCGTATGGGAACCGGCCGGCTGTTTAAAAATGCGCACCAAGCCATCGCTGTATCTGTTGAATATCTGTTTAATAATATCATATTTTCTCTTATTAATTCTGGCCATTGCTCTGACATGTTTTTCCAGCATGCCGTCATCAATAAATCTTGCCAAAGCTCTTTGATGATATGTAGGCAAAGAAGAATTAAAAAAGCTGAACTTTTCTTCATAGCACTTCAGTAACCTTTTCGGCAAAACAAAATAAGCACAGCGTATAGACGGACTGAGTACCTTGGTCAGCATGCTGACATAAATCACCCGCCCGCTCTTATCCATTGACTGAAGAGAAGGAAGCTTGCGCTCAGTATGACTGAATTCATTATCATAATCATTTTCAATGATATACGCATCGTTCTCCTCCGCCCAATTTAAAATATCAATTCTCTTGCTAAGCGAGGTCATCACCCCGGTAGGGAATTGGTGAGAAGGCGTTATATACAGAAGATTGCATTTTTTCTCCCGCACTCGTCTCATATCCAGACCATCATCCTCAACCTTGATTGATTCTACCGTCATACCTCCGCTGACAAATACTTTTTTCATCCCGTCATAGCCCGGCTCCTCAAAAGCTAAACGGTATTCCCTCTTAGGCAAAACAGACAAAATAGTATGAATAGCAAATTGAGTTCCGGGGCAAATGACGATCTGGGCAGGACTGCATTTTACTCCGCGCATACTGCTAAGATAAGTACACAGGTTTTCCCGCAAATCATAATTTCCCTTATTGCTTTCATAGGAGATCTCCGGCAGACACTCTTCTTCCAGCAAAGCATTTTGTACGTATTTTCTCCATTTAGTCCAGGGAAAAGCAGAAGACTCTATACATTCATATTTAAAATCATATTTCAGCTTTTCCGGCATTTTTTTTCTTCTTTCTTTATTTATTGTCTCTGAAGCTCCGGCAGCAAAGCCATCAGAAAGATAGTCGACAAAATAGCCTCCTCCTCTGACTGACCTCAAATACCCCTCCGAAACCAGCTGCTGGTAAGCATGATCAACTGTATTCCGGCTGATTCTCAGCTCCTCTGCCATTTTGCGTATCGGCATAAGCACACTGTTATATTTCAGACTGCCGGCTATAATTTCCGTTTTTATCCCTTCATAAAGCTGCTTATAAAGCGGCTCTTCTTTTTCAATATCCAAATAGATCATCACTTCTTCCCCCTTTCAGCTGGCATAGCTCTTAAAAGCCAGACCAAATATATATTTATAGAGCGTTATACAACGCTCCATAAACATATTGCAAATTCCTCAGCTCATCAATAATTACTAAAAAGCGGTTCAGTATCCGGATTCTTAGGAGCAGCATTTTCCTCGTTTTCCACATAATCATAAGCCACCGTATGATGCTCAACAATATCCATACCCAGAATTTCCTCTTTTTCAGTGACCCGAATGCCAATAGTATGCTTTAAAGCATAGCATACTGCTGAAGTAGTAAGAATAACAAAAGCAAATACCGTTACCTCGCCAAGAAGCTGTACTCCCAGCTGGTTAAAACCTGCCCCGCTAAAAACGCCAGAAGCACCAAACAGTCCAGCAAACAATACTCCAGGAATACCGCTGACAAAATGCATTGAGCCAGCACCGCAAGGATCATCTATATGAAGTACTTTATCCACAAATTCTGTAGAAGCTGTAACTACTATGCCTGCAATAATACCCAATAAGATAGTAGGGAAGAAACCAAGATAATTAGTAGTAGAGCAAACAGCTACCATCGCTGCCAAAACTCCGTTAAAAGCTCCTTCCACACTAGGCGCTTTGTCCTTAATCCAGGTAAAGAACAGTCCGGACAACCCTCCGGCAGCGGCTACAATAGTTGTAGTAATAGCTGCATATATAGAAGCAGAATCGAAGCCTAACTCAGAACCGGGATTAAAGCCGTACCAGCCGAACCAAAGGATAATTGCTCCCAAGGCCGCCAGAGAAATATTATGTCCCTTAATATTATTCGAGGTTCCGTCAACATTATATTTACCGACCCGCGGTCCGACAAATTTAGCACAGGTAAGTGCTGCCATACCGCCGATGCCGTGTACTGCTAAAGTGCCGGCAAAATCGGTAAACCCTAAACCGGACAGCCAACCGCCGCCCCAGATCCAATGGCTGGCAACCGGATAAATAAAACCAGTCATAGCCATAGAAACCAGAATATAAGCATTAAATTTAAACCGTTCCACAACTGCTCCGGAAATAATCGTTGCTGTTGCTCCGCAGAAAGCTAACTGAAAGAAAAAGTAAATATACGGATTCAATTTTAAATCTACACAGGTACTCCAAACATCCAAGCTGCAGTTAAAGGGATTGATAAAACCATTGATGCCAAATAAACCATGAAAATCATTACCATACTGCAGCCCAAAGCCTATAAACAAATAAGTTATCGTTCCAAAACAAAAGTCCATCAGATTTTTCAGCCAGATATTAGCCGTATTTTTCGAACGCGTATAGCCTGTTTCCAATAAAGCAAATCCTGCCTGCATGAAGAATACCAAGCATGCTGCTAAAAATATAAATAAGGAATTCATAAAATACGCTGTATCTGCTGCTTTTTCCAAGGCCATAATAGCCTCTTGTGCTGTCATAATACCCACCCCTTGTCTTTTTAATTATTTTTCTTTACCGGCAAAGAAAAAAGTCAAGGGCGGCTTGAATATCTAATTCAAGTCGCCCTTGACTTTGATATTTATATTATACACATTAAAGGTACTTTAATGTCAAGTAATTTTTAAGGATTTCTTATACCCTATTACAGAGCATTTTATCCCCCAATTCAAGAAAGAACAATTCCATATACAACTGCTCATTTCTATCCTCCAGATCAGTCTGCATAATCTCCTTGATCTTCTGCAGACGATACTTAAAGGTACTTCTGTGCATATATAACTGATTGATCGTTTCCGTTACATTTTGGTTATTGCGCAGATAAACCTCCAGAGTTTTATAATAATCACTGGCATTATGCCTGTCATACTGAATCAGGGCCCGCAGTCCATCAGGAATGATCGTATAAAGAGGCAGAGAATGTAAGCCATATTTAACTACATAGCGCAGACTGAATTGCTCAAACTTAAAAACAGAGGCTTCCTTTAAGCATTTCCTGCCTATTTTTATCGCTTCTGCCGCCTGAACAAAATAATCGCGGCAGAAGAAAAAATCACTGAAAGTCTTGGATACGCCAAGCAATAAGGAATATTCCAAGCTTATCTCCTCTAAAATCCGAGTCTGTCTGACAGACAGTTCAGTCTGTTCCCTTTGATTAAG
>JBJDXG010000217.1:0-2856 GCA_051866555.1 bacterium
AAATACTTATTATAAAAAATAAGGATGGTGAAATTATGTCTATATTTGAACAAACTAAGGAACTATGTTTAGCTATACAGAATTCTGAAGAATTTAAGAATTTCCAAGAGGCTAAAGAAGCTGTTTTAGCTAATCCTGAATCTAAAAATCGCTTAGAAGCATACTTAGAATTGGTTGAAAAATCAGCCTTAGCTGAAAAAAACCATACCTCTTTATCTGATGAGGAAAAAGACCGTTTAAATAAATATCTGAAAACAGTTTCCTTTTACCCTGATACAGCTCGTTTTCTGGCGACAAGAGAGCAGTTTTTCACTGCTGTACAAAAAATATATAAAATGATTCAGGCAGCAGTCCAAGGCAAGGAAATCCCCGAAGAATGCTCTTGTTCCTCTGACTGCGGCTCATGTCAAGACTGCGGCAGCTGTCATTAAAATATTTTCAGCAATTTTTTTGAAATAGGGAACAAATAAATTGTTGCCTATTTCAAAAAAAAAGACACCAGCATTAATCTGGCATCTCTGTAAAATAATATTAATATTCTATTCCTCTTCTGCTGGCAATACCCTTGTCAAAAGGATGCTTTATTTGTTTCATTTCTGTTACTAAATCAGCAGCATCAATGATTTCCTGATCAGGAAAATGTCTCCCGGTTAAGACCAATTCTATCTTTTCCGGTCTCAGTCTTATCAACTCCAAAATTTGCTCCTTACTCACTAAGTCCCGGCCTAAAGCATTGGTGATTTCGTCTAAAATCAATAAATCATATTCCTCGCTCAATAAGATTCTCTTCGCTTCAGAATAGGCTAATTGAGCCAATTCTTTATCCTCCTCTTTACCCTTCCCAATGGCAAAGCACTGACCACAACCTGTACATTTACGATAACCTGCTTTAATCAGACCGGCCCAAGGACAGCCGCGTCCAAACTGGATCATCTTTAAATTAGGAAAAAGACGCTCAGCCGCATAAAGCTCGCCGGTATAAGCACCGCCCTTCATAAATTGTAAAATACAAACCTTAAGCCCATGACCAACGGCACGCAGGGACAATCCTAAGGCACAAGTAGTTTTTCCCTTGCTATTGCCAGTATAAATTTGTACTAATCCTTTTTCTAAGCCCATTGAAATTAACTGCACCTCCTGTCTTTTCTTCATTATCTATTATAACAGAATTTAACAAATCTTTCAGCCATTTCAGGGAATGAAGCAAAATGAATATGAGTATAAGAGGCTAAAACATTTCCCAGCTTGATTCCTTCTTTTTTTTGCTTATTGCGTTTATTGGACTGATATAAATACTTGATATCATCTTTTACATTCTCCAACCTCGACCAATGAAATTCATGCCCCTTTATTTTTTCCCCTTTGCGAGTTATAAAATTATCTTCTAATACCTCTAAATCAACATATCCCAAGGCTTCTCTTTTAGACTGCATTACAGCTACAGCAGGTATTAAGCCCACCATCGGATAAGTACTGCCTGAAAAATCCCGAATGGCCTGAGTAAGATACATTAGACCGCCGCACTCAGCATAAATTGGCATTCCAGCCTGGCCATACCTTTTAATATCGGCTAACAATTCAGTATTAGAACTCAGCTTAGCAGCAAACAGCTCAGGATACCCTCCTCCTATATATAGACCGTCAATTTTATCAGGCAATCGGCGGTCTTTAAGCGGACTGAAATATACTAATTCAGCTCCATAGCTTTCTAATAAATCGAGATTATCCTGATAATAAAAATTAAAGGCAGCATCATGCGCTACTCCCAATCTAATTTTTTTAGCTGCCGACTCAGAAAAAATAGAAGAATTAAAATCAGGAAATTCCTCCGCTTCACTGCCCAAGGAAACCAATAAATCCAAATCAATCGTTTCCCTAATTTGCTTCGTTAATTTAGCTAAAACTTCTCCAATTTCATTATTTTCTCCGGCCATTATTAAACCTAAATGGCGCTCGGGCAAAACAAAATCACCCTTAGCCGGCAAATAACCTAATACTGGTATTTTATTATAATGCTCTATAGCTGTCTTTACCATTTCATAATGCCTCTCGCTGCTTACATTATTTAAAATAACGCCTTTGATCCTAACATCTTTATCCAGCTCCTGATAGCCCTTTACAATGGCAGCCGCACTGCGAGCCATTTTAGCCGCATTAACCAATAATACAACAGGTGCCTTTAAAACCTTAGCTATGTGAGCTGTGCTTCCTCTGTCTTCCAAAATGCCAAAACCGTCATAAAGCCCCATTACGCCCTCAATAATAGCCAAATCAACATTCTGCGCTGACCGATAAAAAATTTCAGCTATTCCGTCATCAGAAACAAACCAGCTGTCAAGATTACGTGAAATCCTTCCGGTAGCCTTACTGTGATAAGTAGGATCAATATAATCAGGTCCCACCTTGAAAGGCTGTATTTTTTTGCCGCTTTGAGTTAAAGCGGCCATCAAGCCTACAGAAATCGTTGTTTTGCCAACACCACTCTGGGTTCCACCAATAACTATACGTGGGATTTTTTGCATTAAGCATTCCTCCTAGGTTAAAATAAACAGAAATATAAAGCCCGTACATAAGGCTATAAACGAAGTTAAGCGCATTAATTTAACCGTTTTCTGAATGTGATTAAAATTCAGCTCTTCATCAGCATCACCCATATATTCACGAAAGGTCATTTTTCCATAATAAGAATTATAACCTCCTAAACGTATATGTAAGGCTCCGGCTGTTATTGATTCAGGAATCCCGCCATTAGGGCTTGGATGCTTCCTGGCATCACGTCTCATAATATGCCAGCCGTTTCCACATCAAAGGATAAAATTAAGGAACTGAGCAGCAGCATTATACCTGTAATTCTGG
>JBJDXG010000218.1:0-12465 GCA_051866555.1 bacterium
GCCTGATGGCTTTTAAACAAACTGGACTCATCCACCACGACCATATCAAACGGCCAATTCTGACCGAACAAATCGTTCAGCCAGATAAAATTATCAACGTTGATTATATAAATATCAGCTTTTTGCTTCAGACTATTCAACCTCTCTTTAGCACTGCCTAAAATTTTAGCTATCTTTAAATAACGCAAGTGCTCCCATTTTGCAGCTTCGGCATCCCAAACACTTTCAGCTACTTTTTTAGGGGCTATAATTAAAACTTTATTTATCTCATAACTGTCATACATGAGATAATCTATGGCCGTTAGGGTTGCAACCGTTTTCCCGAGTCCCATATCCAAGATAATAAGACTGCCTTTAAGCTTAATAATCAAATCAGCAGCCAGCTTTTGATACTCACGCGGCACGTATTTACGAACATTCATTTTTTATAAAGTCCTCTATGGCCGCTAAGGAATCAATTACATAAGTCTTAAAACCAAACTTGGCTAATAGATTTATTCTTTTAGTCTGCAAAAGCCGTGGCTTCTTCCCCTGGGCTTTAATTTCGGCAAATACTGTTCTCCCTCCCGGCTTTAATATAATCCGATCCGGAAAGCCTGCCTGCCCTAAAGGGCTGAATTTTAACGGCAGCAGTCCTTTTTCAATGACTGATTTACAAAATTTTATTTCCATTTGTACCTCTCGCATTTTTTCCAGTCCTTTCTTTTTAATTTTAGGCGTAAACAAATAAAAATGAATTGTTTACGCCCCTCAAGCCTTGCTGTATCTGGGTTTATAGGCATTCTGCGAGCACCGTAAACAATTTCTTCTTACAGACTATTATCAATTAGGCAGTTAAGGCTATATTACAGTGCTACATATTGCCTAATTGCCTTTTTTTATTTTTTATATAAAAAATTGTTTACATTGTTTACGCTTGCCCTTCAAGCCTTATGACATCTAGCTTCAGCCCGTGAACAAAAGCGTGAACAATCATCAAAAATTGTTCGCATTGTTTACGCCTGACTTCATTAGCTCACTCTCTTATATAACCTCTCTGTGTGCCATAAATACACCCAAATCTTAATCCTCCTTTACTCGCTTTCCACCCCGGCATCCGGTTCATTATATCCCGCAATTCGCGTGAAATCATCATATTAAGGTCTTTAGGATTGCCGCCAAACAGCTCTGCCCATATCTCCAGAGTGCATACTTTAGTTCTTTGTCTTACACCTACCGACTCATCAGGAAAGCCGTCATCTATGAAATAAGCTCGCCTGCCGTTTAGGTCCCTAAGGTCCCAGTCATCAGGCAGAAGAGTATCCAAATAGCTTTGCACCATGCCGAACTTCTCGCTCTCTTCCATATGGCTCTCCTGTTTCTGCAATGCAACCTGTTCCAATTCCGGAGGAAGCACCAGACTTTCTCCTGCTTTATACAATTCCACAGCCTCAGCCCAAATTTGGTCAACTTCTGTTTCAATCAAATCATTAAAAACATTTTTGGTCCGCTTGGTATCATCTGTCTCTACGGGCCAAAACCTGCGGTTCCCGGTAGCGTCCCGAAGGAAAAAATCTGTATTCGTGCTGCCGAAAAACACGCATTGACGCGGATAGTCTTCTACTGTGCGGCCGTAGGCTGCTCTGAAGCGGTCTACCTGTTTGGACAAAAAATGCTTAACTGCATTTACATCAGCTCTTCTGGTGGCAGATAACTCACCAACTTCTATAAGCCAGCTCCCCTGCAGCTGTTCATAGGCTTCTTTCCCTTGCACGGTATTGAGGGAATCAGAAGACCAGTCTTTGCCGAGTCTGGACACAAGCAAACTTTTACCCTGCCCCTGCCGCCCGGTCATGACCAGCATAGTATCAAACTTAATTCCCGGCTTCATAACCCGTGCTACGGCCGCAATCAGCATTTTGCGGGTTACCGCCCTTGTGTAAGCGCAATCCTCCGCTCCCAGGTAATCTATAAGCAGAGTTTCTGCCCGCGGTATTCCGTCCCAGAATAATCCGTTCAGGTAATCCCGCACCGGATGATAAGCGTTTTTCAATAATACTTCACTTAATGCACTTTTTACTGTCTGAGGGCCTTTAAGGCCATAGACTTTCTCCAAATAGTTATTCAGGCAGTCAATGTCCTTATCATCCAAATAACCTCCTCTGGTGTATTTACGCCAGGGCAGGTCCCCTTTTATGGCTGCCCTGTGGGCAAAATCATCTAAGGCTATTTTATCAGCCAGTTTTTTGTCATGGCACAGGATCAGGATAACATTATTAGCAGTGGTAAGATAATTCCCTTTGCTGTTTATGTCCATCCTGCCCCGCCATTTTTCACTGTCCTTGTCTTCATCTTCCAATACGCTGAATTCATCCTCAGCTTCTTTTTGTTTCTCCAAACCTATAGTTATTTTAGTCGCTTCATCACTCCGTATAAGCTCATACATGGCCAGATAAGACGGCAGCTTATTTACCGGCGTATTGCGTGCCGGATCATCAAGTCCTCCGAATTTATGCAGCCGCACTAAATCAAAAGCATTCACCAGCAGTCCCCCGATAGGGTCTGTCGCATGGTGAGAATATAAAAATTTGTCATCATATACGACAGCCCCGGCAGAGCTGGAGCCTTCGGTGTAAGTATATCTCCCCTCAACTGCACAGGCAGTATATACACCGGGCAGGAACTTTTCAATGGCTTCTGCGATGCCGTATGTGCGGCAGAAGGCCCCAATAAGCCCTTTCTTGCCTAATGGGTCCTCCGCCTTTTCTGCCAGCTTCTGACGGGCTTTAACGGCTCTTGATGATTCCGGCCACAGGCTCTGGTCAGTCCAGTCCGGATATCTGTTCAGATAGTCATCAGGTTCAAGATAATCCCCGTCGTTGTAATCGAAAAAATATACTCCGTCTGCTGATATGCTTGGCCAGTACATCAGCCTGCCCGGCTCATAGGTCGTATCATCAAACTGCTCTATGCCTATATCATAAGCAACACTCCGGGCTACCGCCTGATATTCATCCGGTGTAACAAAACGGGCTAAAGGGATTAACAAACGGTATCTTGGATTTTCCGGACTGTGCTTACGCGTTGTATATACTGCGCAGGCACAGTAGCCGATGGCCAGCTGTGCCAGATCCCAGAAATCTGCTGAGGCATAATCAGCATCTAAAGTAATTAAGCTTCTCCATGCTATATTGCCGGCACTGCGGCGGCCGTCCTTTACCGCTCCTCCGACAAAGCCCCCAACATCTTTTAAAGCGTCCTGCTTGGCTTTGCTCAGCTTCATAAAAGCGCTATAGGTTTCTGGAGTTTTTCTGGGCTTTTGCAGCTTGGTTAAAAACTGCCCCCAGTTTAAAGTCTTAGTCTGCCACTTTTTCTCAAAACGGCTCTTCCCTACAGCTATAGTTATTTCTTTGTCTTTTTTTAATTTTATCGCTGCCGCTGGCATGGGTTCACCCCCTATACTGCCTTACTTTCTTCCTCGCCCTGAGCGATATCTTTGGTATTGATTTTTAAATTCGCCTTGTGCGCCCAGGCTAATATTTCCTGATTAAGTTCAGGTATCTGCTTTACTGCCTTGTTATGATTCAGTTTAGCT
Source organism: bacterium (assembly GCA_051866555.1). Classification (GTDB taxonomy): domain Bacteria; phylum Bacillota; class JBJDXG01; order JBJDXG01; family JBJDXG01; genus JBJDXG01. The sequence continues at coordinate 3,575 of JBJDXG010000218.1, forward strand.
TGTACTAAAGCATTGCCCCGTATCTCCAGACAGGCAACAAGCTTGCCCTTATCATCAGAGACCAGCACGATCTGCACTTGTCCTGATGCCATCCGCTCCGAATAACTGGCCACACAATTATGCAGCTCCTTCCCTGCATAGTACAATTCCCGAGCTTCTCCCGGCAGGAAAAATTTTAACCGGTCTTTCTGCATTTGCAGCCGGCGGATAATATGTTCAGGCACTTCGAAATTAATGTGCTCGTAATTCTGAAGCCTGTGCTTGTCAGCCATCCAGTCGTGCAGGTCTCTCGGCCTTATTTTAGATGCAAGCAGCAGCCGCTTGTTTTCCGGGTTGAGATTTCGCCATAAATATATGCAGTCATAAGGTAAATCATATAAACATTTGGCCAGTCTGTCAGCACCATATTTTCGGGCTAACATATTGGTAACCGGCCTGTAATCCCAGATATCAAGGCCCCTCTTTTTCAGCACCTGATAAATATTAGCCGCTGTATCGATATTTCCCCGGCTTAACCTATGAGCATAACTCAAGCGGTCGATTTCAGTAAAGTCTTCAGCTATTATTTTTCTATTAACGGCCGTCAATGGTATTTTAAAATTAGTAAGCAGGCTGTCGATGAAATTCGCCTGACCTTTTAAATTGCGGAACTTATTCGCGTCAGCCGGGTTTTTAATTTTATTAAGCATAACTTCTCTCTTTGTACGGTTACGGTAAGCTTCAGTTAAATTAGGCGCATCCGGAAAAACATTCCGGAAAGCTAAATTGAAGACCGGCAAGGCTAGATAACCGTATGAACCGTTGCTGACCCAGGCTGATTTCTTTCGGTTGTAGGAAGGCCATAGCTTCTCAGCTACAGCCTTTCTTAAAATTTTCATAAGCTTCGTTATCTCGGCTCTCTCTTCTGTGGATATATTGCTTTCGGCAGATAGGTGAGTTAAAAAAGTATAATTGAAGAAGGTAAAATCAAAAGGATCACCTAAGTCAAAAAATAACTCCCTGCCGTTGTTGAGCGGATCAGACCGGTGCCAGGTAACTCTGCCTTTGGTAAAATTAATCGTTTCTCTTACCGGTCTTATGCAAAACTGATTAAATGTTTTCAGGTCTTTCCCGAAATTAAGTATCTGGTACTTAATTTGCAGTTCAACCCGGTTCCGGTAATCTTTGACCTGCAGAACAGCATTCAAAACCCGTCCTGCACTTCCGGTAAACCCCCATTTTGAATTTTTGTCCAAATACCGCGTACTAAAATAACGGCCGCAGCTTGGACAAGTAACCCGCCACCCTTCATTAGAGCAAGCAGTCGGCGGATGCCAATTTACCGAAAAGACATGCCTGCATTTAGGGCAGTAGTATTTTCTGTCGTAACCAATGCCAGCACACTGGGCATAATATAAATCGTAAATATTACTCAGGTAGATATGTTTCAGTACCTCCATTTCACTCACTTCCTTAATTCAAAAAGTCTAAATCATCATCTAAATCTTCTTCTGTTTTAGCTTCCGCGCTTTCTGCAGCAGCCAGTTCTTCAACCGGTTTTTCTTCAACTTTTTCGGTTGTGGCCGGCTCTTTAACTTCTTTTTCCCCGGTCTTTTCTGCAGTAGCCGGCTCTTTAACTTCTTTTTCCCCGGTCTTTTCTGCAGTAGCCGGCTCTTTAACTTCTTTTCCTTCGGCCTTTTCTGCAGCAGCTGGTTCTTTAACTTCTTTTTCCTCAGTCTTCTTAGTTTTGCCCGCCGGTTTCTTCTTACTTTTTTCCAGTTCCAACTTATTATAGAGCTCAACGGCAGTGCGGCACATTTTAATGCAGTCATCATTATATTTTTCCAGCCAGTCCAAATTCTCTATCTTAATTCCTTTCGCTTTGGCTTCTTCTATATCAGTCTTTAGAGATTTTAACAAACTCAATTGTTTCCCCATATTTTGTTTTACCTGTTGGTTTGCCATAATTTACTCCTCCTCTAATCTTTCTTATAATAGTTAGTCGTATAGCCATCGGCTCTTAACAATAATCCCGGTGCCCAGCTTATGGGCCGCCCCATAATTTCGCAGGCATCTTCCAATGAGCCGTGACCTTTAGGGTTATCTATAATCACTTCATCATGCACATGCATTACTATCCTGTATCCCGCCGCATCCAGACGCAGCATAGCCTCTGCCAGGCAGTCCCTGGCTATAGCCTGGATAATATTTTCTACCAGTTTCCCGCCGTAAGTCCGCAGTTTAGCCCAATTAGCACTTTTCTGGTCCAGTCCCCAGTAAGTCATGCCCACTTTGCCAAAGGCGGCTTCCGGCTCCAAAGCAGGACGAGCATAAGCCAGCCTTCTGCCTGACGGCAGTTCAATGAAGAGCGTTCCTGCTCTGTAAATGAACTTAAGCCCTTTAGTAAATCCAATTACAGTTTTGGCTTCAATGGCTCTGACTGCCGCTTGCTCAACATCATGCCAGAGCTTGACGATATGCTTATTAGCCCTGCGCCATTTTTTAATGATGACATCAAGTTCTTCGTCTGTCAGCCCCATTTTATCGGCCCCCATAGCTTTTAAGGCTCCTACTCCTCCGCCATAGCCGCAGGCCAGCTCTGCAATCTTGCCTTTAGCTCTTAACTCATACTCAGGGTTGCCTTTCTTGATCAGCTCTAAGGGGACTTTAAACATTTGGCTGGCACTGGCTTCATAAATCTTGCCGTGAGTAGCGAAAACCTGCATCCGCCACTTTTCACCGGCCAGCCATGAGATAACTCTGGCCTCTATGGCTGAAAAGTCAGCTACAATAAATTCGCAGCCTTCTGACGGTATAAAGGCCGTCCTAATAAGCTGTGATAAAATATTGGGCAAATCTCCATAAAACATCTCGGCCAGTTCCAGGTCTCCGGTCTTTATAATCTCTCGTGCCTGGTCCAAGTCGGGGATGTGGTTTTGCGGCAGATTATGAAACTGCACTAATCTTCCCGACCATCTCCCTGTCCGGTTAGCGCCGTAAAACTGTACCAGACCTCTTATCCGGTCATCAAAGCCCACTGCGGCCCGCATGGCTTTGTACTTATTAACTGAGGTTTTTGCGGTAAGCTGCCTAAGCTTTAATACTCTTCTTATTTGGCTGTCCTCAGTTTGAGCCAGCAGTTCTTTAACAGAGGCTTTGGATAAGCTTTTAACTGTTATTCCCGTCTTATTCTCTATCCATTGTTTGAGCTGACTCACTGAATTGGGATTAGCTAAACCGGTAAGCTCTTTCGCTTCTTCCAAAGCCCTTGCCTTAAATTCATTGTCGAGAATAACTGCCTGATCGGCCATAGTCCGGTCCAGCCTGATTCCGGCATCATTAATTTTCTGGTCCAGCAGCCATAGACGATATTCTTTTTCTTTGGGCGCGAATTTCAGCAGCCTTTTTCTGATCTCTCTTTCCGCCACAACGTCCCTTAGGCAGTATTCAATAAATTTCTCCCATTTTTCCGGCGCGTGTTCCGGAAAATTCCTTGTCCGGCCGCCATTAGTTTTACTGGGAGCACAGGGCTTGCTGAAATAGTTAATCAAAGCTGTACCGCTGGCCAACTTTTCTTTTTCGGCCCCCAGTTTCAAAACCTTTGAAACATCGGCCAGCTTACGGGGCAGACCAAGATATAAGGACAGAACGTGAGTACAGAGCCATTGGTCTTTAGGCAGTTCTTGCTTCAGCCACCATGATAAACAGGTGATTTCAAAATTAGCGTTAAAAGCTGTCTTCAATACAGCAGGATCAAAGAGAGCGGCCAGAATTTCTCCGGAAAGCTTTTCCCCTCTGGCCAAATCAATGATTTTTACTTCTTCATCGTCAAACGCATAGGCGAATAATAATATTTCAAAAGATGGATCACGGGCATAACGATATACGCCCGTGGTCTTTAAATCCTGTTCGCTGTAGGTTTCTATATCTATCGCCAGTATTTTACGATAAGAAGTCATCGTCATCATCGTCGCCTAAGTCGTCAAATTCCTCTTCCGCCGATGGTCCTCCGGACAGTCTTTCTCCATCCTTCAGCTTCTGGATATTGCCAAGACCGGCAGCAATGCCTTTATTCCCGTCTACGGAAAAAGCATAAAAGCTGACCGATACATTAGCGTAGCAGCCGGAATAAACCTCTTCCTCATCAATTATTTCCTGCTTTCTGCGGTCCACTATCCCAGGTTTGTTTTTACTGTTGGCGTTGAAAAACATATGGTCCACGTAGTTTTCATCATCGGCCTTTTCTTCGTCACCGTCTCTTAGAGGCGTTTTAATATTGACCGGAATATGGCCTGCCTTGTTGGCCAGCTTATGCTTGCCTTCACTTTTAGCGGCTTCAACAGCAGCCTGGATTCTCTTTAAGGTTTTGGTATCGCTCTTAGGAATCAGCAGACAAACTGAATATTTGCCGTCCTCATTAGGGCTCCAAATTCTCGCATAGCTCAATCTGCATGGTACGATAACTCTTGTTTTTGATTTATTTTCGCTCATTTTCATTGCTCCTTTAATCTAATATTTCAAAATCTTCCTGCGCTGAATGCCATTCCGGCCGTTCATCGGTCTCGGGAACCAGTGTCGGCTTACCGGGCCGCTTTTCTATGAGGTTTCCCAGCAGCTCGCTAAATTCTTTCTTACCTAAGGTCTTTTCAATATTGGATAAAGACTGCATTTCAGCCGGCTTATAAATGGCATGGTCAGTATAACCCGCTTGGCGAAGTGTTTTTTCTACCTGGGCCGTATCGGTAAACTTCCTTACACTACGCCCGGCTACCACCTTCCAGCCGGGAATCTTAGTGCCTTTCTGTGCTTCGCTTAGGGCATATTTCTTGATATCTTCAGCCCAGGCTTTCAGCAGATCGGCTCTCTCCAGTATCTCTCCGAGTTCTTCTTCATCTAAGAGATCAGCATTTTTAAACTCATATTTGGCCAGCTGGAGGTTTTCTTCAGCTCTTGCTTTGCATAATGCCTTGGCCCGGCAGAACCGGCAGTGTTCTCCGGCTTTATACTCTCCCTTGCCGGCATAAGCCAGCTCTGCAGTTTTTACAATGCTGCTTCCCCAGTCCAGCAGTTCTTTCCGGCTCATCTCCCGGCTTGATATGCTGCTAAGTCTGGGCTGGACTATAGTCATAATAACTTTTTCGGGACTGAACATGAAGTCATACTCATTAAGAGCGCCTAAAGCATATAAGCGTAATTGAGGGTTATCTTCAGCACTCACCGGCACTCCGGTTCCATACTTCAAGTCAATAATTTCAAAGTAATCCGGACCGATAATAACTACATCCCCGGTCCCAAAGCCGTCTTTCACCCAGGGAGCATAGGAAAGCCTTTCTTCAGCTAAAAGATAAGCTTCTTTTCCGGCCAGGGCATAGCGTTCCATAACATAATCTTTAAATTCATGGATAACCCTGTCCATCTCTGCATCAAACATTGGACTGGCCTTTATGGCCTTTAAATTACCCATCCTTGTAATCAGGGCCTCAGCATAGCTATGAGCCAAAGTACCCTTAGCGGCATAATCCGAAACGGTATCCGGAAAATTTTCTTCCAGTCTGGCACTCGGGGGACAGGCAAGCCACCTTTTCGCCCCCGATGCGCTTAATAAAGCATGTTTAGCCATCAGTCCTTCAGCTCTTCCAGTTTAGTTACTACTTCGCTGTACTGTTCTTCCGGTATCTCGGACAGGGCTTTCACCCCGAAAGAACTAATAACCGCTTTAACCTCTTCTTTCTTACCCTTTCGGGAAAGCTCAACACCTAAAGCTTTGATATCTGCCAGAGTAAGCGGCTTTTCTTCTTCAGCAGCTTCTTCTTTGGTTTCCTCTTCTGCTAGAGCTTCCTCTTTAGTTTCCTCAGCCGGCTCTTCTGCTTTAGCTTCTTCTGCCGGAGCTTCTTCCTCTGGGACTTCCTTAGCGGTATGTTTTCTAGTGCGTTTCTTCGCTTCCTTAATTTCAGGAATCTTCACCCCGGTAAGTTCACCGATAAGGGCTAATTTTTCGCTGGTCATTTCCTCTTGATTTAATCTGATTGTCAATTCCATAATAATTCCTCCTAAAATTTTATTTGAGTATATTTTTGAGCCAAATCCATAAACTTGTAATTATAAAGGGTAATAAAGCCTCACCTCCTACAGCAGAATACCGTCTGCAATGATTGATGACTAAAGCCAGCAGGGTTGAAGCAATAAATACAGCAGCATTTGACAGCATTACTTATCTCCTCCCAAACTTGTCCGCATTTTTAACAATGCTTTGTGGATATCTCTTTGTGTCTGTGATTGACTTTTCTTTATAAGACGCGCAATCTGGCATTGAGTCTTATTGGCAAAATAGTAAGCATAAATGATCTTTTTCTCTCTCTTATCCAAAAAGGATAATGCTTCTTTAATTAATGCTTTATTAATAGCCGGCTCTTCAGTATTTGTGCCTGATGGTATGCGTTCAATCAAGTCTACGTCATTATCGCTTTCTTCAAATAAGGATATGCAGCAGCCTTTTCTTTTGGCGCGATTAGCATATTTCAGCCTTTTTATTAACGCATTCTTTATATTGATAACCGCGAAAGTAGCAAACGCCGCTTCGCTTGGCTCATACCTTTGCGCCGCTTTAATGAGGCCAATGCATCCCTCGTGATAAAAATCTTCTTTGTCCTCTCTTGACATCACAATCCAACGTGGTTTAAAATATCTTTGAATTGTGAATCCAACCAACCCCAAATTGTCCATTATGATGTTACCTTCTGGTTGGATTCTTTCAGCTCCCGCTTGGTCTGGTACACCAGCAGGAGCTTTTTTATTTAATGCAATCATTTCTCTTCCTCCTTTTTATTAAGGGAGTAGCAAAATGCGACACCCCAGCCGGCAGCCAATCTGCCAAAGTTTGTGTTGTGGTTCCGGCTTAGCTTCTCCTTGCGACGGTTTTCCCGCAGGCGGGCCTTAAAGGCTCTGTACTTTTGGCTCTTCTTTTTCATTTTTCTCTTCCTCCTGTTCTATGCGTTTTAGAGTCCGCTCAATTTTAGCGGCTTTTATTTCTTCAACCTCATCTTCAATCTTGACCAAACATTTTACTTGCTCCAGCATTACCTCAACATCTGCAATTTCATCTGCAAGACTAGCAATAGTTAAAATAGATGGCTTGCGCAGAAACTTCCTAATAGCTACTATCAGTTCTGCACTTTCTTCGATTAGTTGTTCTAGTTGTGGTCTAATACCGTAATGGTCGGCGATTTGTTTTAATTTTTCATTCATTTGCTTCTCACTCCATTTCATGCTAAAATAATTATGTTCACTTATCACCCCTTGGCTGCATAGCCGGGGGCTTTTTTTATGCCTCTGTGAGCTTGTACCAGCTTAACAATGTTAATTTTGTCAGCTACTCGGTATCTCATGGTTACTATTGACCGCTCCAAGTCTGCCAGCTCGTCCATTACTGCGGCAAGAGCTTGTACCTCATCACTGCTGACAACCCCATCATCAGCAATATCTATCAGCTGTGGCATTGTGTCATTCACATGCCTTATTTCCTTAATCAAGCCTATCACTGACGATTCTAAGCTCCTAGCTTCCGGCTGGTAATGATACCGGCATCCGATTGGGCAATGCCGCGTACAGTAAGTTATAGGCAATTCCGGCTCATGGTAAACCTCCGCCATCTTTGCCACAACCTCCGGCGGCGGCAGGACTGCTCCTTTTTCGTAATTCTGCAAGGTGCGTAGTCCAATATGGAGCTTGAAACAAGCACTTTCCTGCGTTTCCTTCGCAGCTTTTCTACACTCGGTATACATGGTGTTTCACCTCCTCTCGTGGTACAGTTAAATTAGTCAAACATTAGCTTGATTGCCTTTCGAGATAATCAAGCAAATCCCCCCGACTAATCCTCACGTTATGGCCCACCTTTTTACTCCGCAATCCGTCTTTCTGCGGGTTAAGGCAAAGCAGCTTCCTCACGCTGTTCTGACTGATTTTTAATTCAGCCGCAGCCTCTTTGATTGTTAGCAACTCCTCCAATGGCTTACCAACAACCATTAAATGAGGCTGTTCTCTCCTTCCCATTACCTCTTTTAATGCTGATACTGTTTCTGTTACAGCTGTAACCGCCTGAGTAACAGCATTAAGATTCTTTTCTAGTGCCGTTAGCACTTCAATTTCAGTCATCCCCCTTCACCTCCTACGCTGATTTCTCGTCCAGCAGTTTGCCTATTGGTACTCCTAATGCTTCAGCTATTTTTTTTAAAGTATTAAGTGAACCATTTGTATCCCCGCTTTCAATTTTACAAAGCAATGAATTATCAACATTTATCAAATCTGATAGTTGAGTTTGGCTCAATCCTTTTTCTAATCTAATCGCTCTAATTCTTTGCCCTATCTTCATTTTCTCACCTCCTGAACATTCTCTATATGTATATTATATTGAATTCAATTCAATATGTCAATAAAAAAATGAATAATATTCAACAATATTCTTTCCTTTCATTTTCCTTTATAATAATAATTGAATATCATTCAAAAATATTTAGGAGGGTTTTGCTATGGACTACGGAACGAGAATAAAAGAATTAAGGAAAAATAAAAAAATCTCTGCTCGTTCGTTAGCTTTAAACATAAACCTTGACCCATCCCAAATATCAAAAATAGAAAACAACGCTTCAAAACCTTCTCTTGATAGTTTAGAAAAAATATGTACTGCATTGGGAATAACCCTGTCCGACTTCTTCGCCGAAGAACCTAATTATTTGCCCCCAGAGCTTGCTAAAATAGCTAAGCAGTATAATTCCCTTACCGAGAAGAAAAAGAACGCCATACGGGCTATTTTAGACTTGCTGGAGGAATAATGCTTCCATTCTCCTCTCTCTTTAATCAGTTACCGAAGTTCGCGGTAACTCTCAAGCTGATTTCATTGAATTTTTAACTTCTTT
>JBJDXG010000219.1:0-2851 GCA_051866555.1 bacterium
ACCCGCCCGGCATATTGCTAAGAGCGGTCAGCAAAACATCAAACATCTGACCGCCTGCTTCCAGTTTAAAGTCAGTACACTCTTCTAATTTTTTCATTTTAAAATGGACACTGTAGCAAAGCCCATGCTCCGGCAGCTCCATCTCAGCAATCTCAGCCTTGATCCATTCCTTTCTGGCTGCATTATAAAAGATTTTTTCCGTTTCCAAAGGATAATAAATCGGACAATGAGGGCATGGTGAATCAAGACATCCCAGAGTTTTATAGCAGACATCTCCTGACTTTAACTCCGGATACATATCCTGCGCCACTTGATTAAAATAAAGAATATGATAATTTTTATCAATAATATACATTCCTACATTAATTCCTGCTTCTTCTTCCAACTTAATCACCCCCCTATAAAGGCTGAAATAAATCAGTTTTAATTACAATATATATACAAACCAAATGATATGTCAAGAGTATTTATGTTTAATCACAGTAAAATAACAAAGACGATTTCAGCCTTTGCTGGAATCGCCTGTGCTATTTGCCGCCATATAAATGCTTATATTTAAGCTTAGTCGCCTCACCGCCCCGAATATGCCTTTCAGCCTTATTTAATTCTAATATTTTCTTAATCTCTTCATACATCTCATAATTAATCTCAGGAAGCCGTTCCGACATATCCTTATGTACAGTCAGGACAAAACAGAACAGAATACTAATCAAAACCTGTGCAGATAGATTTCCAGCCTGCCTCCGTCATGCACTGTGATTTCTCTAATCAGCTGTTTTAAAAAATAATTATCACGCAAGAGTTCCCGGAAAACCAGCGGCAAATTAGCAGCATAATACCGCTCAAGCTCATTCCACTGCCCCTCTCTTTCCCGAACCAGAAGCTTCTTTTTCAAAGCCTGAAGTTTAAGCTCATAAGCCTTAAGCCTTCGCTGTACCTCCTCCAAGCTAAGCAAATCAGCCTCAAACAAAGCAATCTGCTTCTCCTTCTTTCGGGTCAGACTCTTTAGCTGCAAGACTAAATTATCTCCGTTTTCCTGAAAATAACGCTGCTTTAGCTCCCGCTCCAAATACTGCCACAGCTTGTCCCAATTAACCAGAGCCAAAAAATATTCCGCTATCGCTGAAAAAAGCTCCTCCTCAGACAGCGCACTTTGGTTAGCGCAAAAATCCCTTCCCCGGCTGTTGCGTCCGCTGCAGACCCAGCGCACATATTCCCGGCGGTAAGAACGCTGGATACGGCGAAAGATATACCCGCATTCACTGCATTTTAACAAGGTACTGAATATATATTTATGCGAATAACGCTGACGGCAGAATTTTTGCTTCCGCTCCTGCAAAATATTCTGTACCCGCCTGAAGAGCTCTTCATCTACAATCCTTAGCTCCGGCCTTGCCACTGCTATCTGCTCTTCCTTTTTCTGCTTTACTCTCTTGCCGCTTAAAAAATCAACTATTTTCTCCTTGCCGTTGATCACCTGACCATTATACAGCTCATTGTGCAGGATAGTAGAAACAGCCTGCTGACTCCATTTACACTGCCGCTTAGTTCTGAGCCCCTCACGATTAAGCAGATCAGCTATCCTTTTCATCCCTTCTCCCCGATAGCCGTAAAGCGCATATATCCGCCGCACCACCTCGGCTTCCAAAGGGTTAATGCGTAAGGAGAAATAATCTCCTGCCTGCTTATCATAGCCGTAAACCAGATTCGGCACCCGCCCTTTTCTGGCATTGCGCTTCTTGCCAAACTTTACCCGGCGGGATAAATTGGCGCTCTCCTCCTGGGCCACTGCCGCCAGAATAGTTAAGGTCAGTTCACCATCATTGGTAGACATATTAGCCGTTATAAAGCGGCAGTCAACGTTCCAGAGCTTCAGCTGCCTGATGCTCTGCAAAAAATCAACCACATTCCGGGCCAGACGGGAAACATCCTTAACGTAAACACAAGAAAACAAGCCTTTTTCAGCATCAGCCAAAAGGCGCTGCAATTCGCGGCGGTTTTTCAGCTTCGTACCGCTTATCCCTTCATCAGCATAGAGCCTGACCAATTCCAGATTATTTCTTTTGGCATAATCTAAGAAAAACTCCTTTTGCGCCTCCAGACTTAAAAGCTGATCCTCTTTATCCGTCGATACCCGGCAGTAAGCTGCAATTCTTCTGTCCTCCATACCTAATCCCTCCGGGATATACTATGCAGCAGAAGAATGGAATAGAAGAAAATTACTGTATTGTTTTTGTTCGCAGCTTTTTACCGGTATTTTTTACTGGCACTTTTTTACCGGCATTTTTTTTACTGGTACTTTTTTTACTGGCACTTTTTTCTCAATTCTTATATCAATATTCCATTGCAATGGTCAATCTCATGCTGAATAACCTGCGCAGTCAATCCGGAATATTTCCCATGCTGCTTCTTAAAATTTTGATCAAGATAATCCACTTCTATTTCCTGATATCTCGTGCATGCTCTTACACCATCCAAAGAAAGGCATCCTTCCTCAGTCTGATATGCTCCGGATTTCTTAGTAATTATCGGATTTATCATGACAAACTGAAACGGTCCAGCCGCCACTGCAACAATATTCTTCTTTACCCCAATCATATTAGCAGCCATACCAACACAACGGTCTAAATTAGCTCTAAGTGTATCAAACAAATCAGTAATAACCTGCTTGTCTGCCTCTGTTGCATCCACTGATTTCTGCAACAGAAACAACGGATCACGCATTATCTCTTTTACCATTAGTTCTGCTCCTTCCAATTTATCTTCATCTGCAATATACCTAAATCAAACCGCTTCTAATTACAATATATATACAAAGCAAACGATATGTCAAGAGCAGCATTCATTTTAA
>JBJDXG010000220.1:0-2850 GCA_051866555.1 bacterium
AGCGCCTGTCATTACCGTCAGAACCATTATATGCGCCGGAGGCAGACAGGTGAGGTCCATCACTATCTGCGCCAAAGCACAGATGATTCCGCCGATTAGGAAAGCCCATAAAATACCATTAAACATCTTCTATCACCCCTCATACTCCAGCACTACGGCATGGGCTATACTGGGAATTGATTCCTTCTGCTGATAACTGGTCAAGCTTAGCATTGCACCGGTCGCTACCAAAAGCACTTTTTTCCATTTCCCTGCCTTCATCCCGGAAAAAATAAATCCGGCAATAGTAGAAGCAATACAGCCGCAGCCGCTTCCTCCGGCATTTACTCCCTGTTCAGGAGAAAAAATCATCACCCCAGCATCAAAGTAATTCGCTCCTAAGGCAATTCCCTTCTTAGCCAGCAGCTCCTTTAAAATACTGCTGCCTACTCTGGCCAAGTCACCGGTTAAAATCAAATCATACTCCTCCGGCTTAAGGTTAAAATCATGGAAATGATTAGACAAAGTGTCAGCAGCTGCCGGAGCCATAGCTGAGCCCATATCATTGGGATCCTTTATGCCCAAATCAATGACCCGGCCAATAGTTGCCGATGATATTTTTACTTGGCTGCCCTTAGTGCCCAGAATAAAGGCTCCGGCACCGGTAACCGTACATTGAGAGGTCGGCACCAGCTGCATTCCCTGTTCAGTCGGCCCTCTGTACTGTCTTTCCGCAGTACAGTTATGGCTGGAGGTAGCTACTAAGATCTTCTCGGCAAAGCCTCCGTCAAGCAGGATAGAGCCTAAAGCCAAGCCTTCAGCACTGGTAGAGCAGGCTCCATAAATGCCAAAAAAAGGTATAGCCAGTTCCCTGGCAGTAAAACCGGCTGAGATAATCTGATTTAACAAGTCACCAGCTATAAAAAAATCTATGTTTTCCCGCTTTAAGCTGCTTTTTTGCAGACTCAAATCAATCGCTTTCAACAGCATAGCCTGTTCCGCCTTTTCCCAGGAATCCTGATTTAAAATATTATCCGGTAAAATCACATCAAAATATTCAGCCAAAGGCCCCTCTCCTTCTTTAGGCCCTACTACTGAAGCCGTTTCCAGCAAACACGGTTTATTAGCAAAGACAATGCTCTGCTTCCCTACTCTGCGCATTTTTTCACCCCTTTATCAAGGCTGTAATCCAGGCTAAGATAACAGCCGTTATACTGCCATAAGCAATTACCGGCCCGGCAACCGTAAAAATTTTAGCCCCCAGACCAAGAATATACCCTTCACTTTTGAATTCTAAAGCCGGAGAAACTACTGAATTGGCAAAGCCTGTGATCGGTACAGCAGAACCGGCCCCGGAAAAATCGCCCAGATCATCATAGACTCCAAAGCCAGTCAAAATTGCTCCCAAAAAAATCATAAAAGCAACAGAAGCTCCTGTCGCATCCTTTAAATCCAAGCCCATCCCTTCACAGAGATTAAAAAAGAGCTGAGCTATAACACAAATCAGGCCTCCTATGATAAAAGCCCAGATAACATTCCTAATAACAGGTCTTTTAGGCTTAATCCGTTTAGTAAGCTCCTCGTATTCTTTTTGCTCATCCATAAACATACCCCCTATGCAAAATAAATCCAGTAAAGCAAAGCACCTGCCACCTTGCCTAAAATAAAAAATAAAAAGACAACTGATAAATAATATTCCATATCCAGTCTTCGGGAAATAAACGGAATGACATTTAAAACCTCTGCCAGGGCTGCTGCCAAAAAGCCAATAAAGCTGCCCATCAGTATTCCCAGAACAGGTATGAACAACAGAGATAAATTCCAGGGCTTTTGATAAAAGGAAACGCTCAAAACCGTTATTGTTCCCAAAATTATAGAGCCAGAATACCACAGCAGATAATCATACGTTCTGGTCAATTGAGCCAAACGGGTAATAATCCCCAAAACACTGAAAAATATCCCCACAGAGCTGCCGACTAAAAGACCTTCTCCCAAACCAATCAAAATCAATAATCCGCTTATCATTCTTTTTCTTTTTCCTTTTGCTGTTTTCTGTGCAAAACATAATCATGCACCTGCTGTTCGTAATTATGGATTTCCAATTCTAAAGGACTGGGATCCTTTTCCCGGCTCTTTTTAGAAAAAAAGCCAAAAAAAATCATCATTCCCATGCCGATCCCCAAGGAATAGGGAATCTGCAAAAGCAAAGGATGCTCTTCTCTTTTCCCGGTCAATAAAAAATATATCTGCTTATGAGCTCCTGCCATATTAACATCGTCATGAAAATTCATAATAGCCAGAGCCGAACCTATAAACAATAAAAGACAAATCAAAATAACCCAGAAGATGTGCGGCTTAGAATTTTTTTCTGCATTTTTTACTATTTTTATTAAGGTTTCCTCTGCACCAAAAATATGCAGTCTGGCCTCAGGAACCTCCTGCAAGATTCTCTGAATTAAACTCATGACTGAAATGACCTGCATATCATCCATGCTGTCATTTAAAGTCACTATCGGCAAATTAGCTATTCTTTCCTGCCAAATATCAGCCGCAATAGTCTCAGCAAATTTATCCAAGGTTAAATTTTCCCCTACTTCACCCTTGATTTCTCCGCGTACTTTTAAATAAATATCTGTTTCAGGCACTTATTTCATTCCTTTTGCTATTATTATCACCAACCTTTATTTTTTTAAACAAAAAAGCAGGAGGAAAATTACTCCTCCTGCTGGTATCAGCCTAAAATATTTTATTCAGCAACTCGATTTATGCAGTAATTTTTCTATATCTGCTGACTTAAGTACCTTGCCCATAGAAACAACTTTCTCATTAATAACCAGACCCGGCATACTCATAACACCATATCCCATGACT
>JBJDXG010000221.1:0-2850 GCA_051866555.1 bacterium
CAATACAGCTAAGGTGGCTGTGCTGCGCAATGTGCTGAGCATGATAGAACATATTAAATTAACGGCTCTGAGACCGGCTACTCTTTTGGATGAAATTTCTCTCAGGCATGGCTCCAGCATCTCTGTTTCGGTGGAGAAGTGCAGCATCTATCGTTTCAGCCGTGATGAGATAGGGCTATTGGTAGATTTCATGGGCGAGATGATGAAAAAAGGGCCTTTGATTATCGGTCTGCGCGGTATGCCGCGGGTAGGCAAGAGTGAAGCAGCCATAGCTTCCTGTGTCAACAGCAATAAGCATTGGATATTGATCTCGGCCACTATTTTTCAAACTGTCATCAGGACTAATCTGACTGAAGAAGAGAAGGGTCTGGAATGTGTTTATCTGATCGATGGGATAATCAGTGCGTTTAAAGGCGGAGAGGCTCATAAAAGGCTGATTCAGGAGGTTATCCGGCTGCCTCGGCCGAAAATCATTGAGCATCCTGATATATTGATAGAACAGGGCGTTTTAAATGAAGATGATATAGATGTCATTGTGGAAATCAGGAAGCATGCTGATGAGGTTATCAGCTATGATAAAATGAAAACCAACTTTATTTCTTTTGATATGTAGGGAGGAAAAATGAAATCATTAGGCAGTTTTTTAGAAGAAGCACGTAAGGCAAAGGGTTATTCACTGGAAGAGGCTCAAAACAGCACTAAGATACAGTTAAAATATTTAAGAGCTTTGGAGGAAGAAAATTTCAAGGTATTGCCGGAGGAAGCTGTTTTCGTTAAGGGCTTTCTGCGCAGCTATGCTCAGTTTTTAGATATCGATGCCAATGAGGCTATTGAAAAATATGACCTTTTGGTCAAGCCGGTCAAGGAAGAGGTGCTGGAGCAGCCTCAGCCTAAGCCTAATCCGGCGATAAGTGCCAAGAGGGCTAAACGCAGAAAAAAAATAGAAGAGGACAGTAAGCTGGCTGAGCGGCCGGCAATCAAGGTCAACTGGTTTTTTATTGCCGGAGCTTTCTTTGCTATTATCCTGGGCAGCTGGGGCTACAATCAGCTGAATAAGCCGGCTGATGTGCCGGTTATGCCGGCGGTCATAGAGCAGCAGCCGCCGAAAAAGGAAGAGCCGCCGACTTCAGTCAGTGATCCAACCGAAGAAAAGCAGGAAGAACTGGCAGCTCCGGTCGTAGTCAAGACCAAGGTAGAAAGAGACTGCTGGGTACAGGTGAGCGTTGACGGCAAAGTAATAATGTCAGAAGTGCTTCCGGCTGGGACAGAGAAGGAATGGCAGGGTGAGGAGGAAATCATTCTCAAGGTCGGCAATGCCGGAGGAATTAAGGTAAGCTATAACGGTGGTGAGCCGGAGGTTTTAGGCAAACAGGGTGAGGTATTAAGCAAAACCTTTACTAAAGAAGATGAAAAGGAGGCAGAATAATAAATGGCTAAGGACAGTTCATTTGATGTAGTTTGTGAAGTAAATATGCATGAAGTAAACAATGCAGTAAATCAGGCAGTTAAGGAAATTCAGCAGAGGTATGACTTTAAGGGCAGCAAAAGCACGATTGAATTAAACGATGATAAGCTTAATGTCCTGGCAGAGGATGATTTTCGTTTAAAAAGCGTGCTGGATATCCTGCGCGGCAAATTAGTTAAAAGAGGGGTTTCGCTTAAATCCCTGGATTATGGCAAAGAGGAAAGAGCAGCCGGAGATATGCTGCGTCAGGTAATCACCTTAAAGCAGGGAATCAGCAAGGAAAAGGCCAAGGAAATAACCAAGCTGATTAAAGACAGCAAAATCAAGGTTCAGGCTCAGTATCAAAATGACCAGGTACGGGTAAGCGGCAAAAATAAAGATGATTTACAAGCTGTAATAGCTCTTTTAAAAGAAAAAGATTTGGATATAGATTTGCAATTTATTAACTACAGATAGAGGTGGTAATTTGACACCCGCAAAACTTTTTTTACCAGTAAAAAAAGAGGATTTAGCAGCTAGAGGCTGGGATGGTTTAGACATAATTTTAGTAACCGGAGATGCTTATGTTGACCATCCCAGCTTTGCTATGGCTATTTTAGGACGAGTTTTAGAGAGCAAGGGCTATCGGGTGGGAATTATCGCTCAGCCTGATTGGACAAGCCTTAAGGACTTTCAGAAGTTAGGCAGGCCGCGCTTGTATTTTGGGGTCAGCGCCGGCAATCTCGATTCTTTGGTGAGCAATTATACTCCGAATAAGAAAAAAAGGCGTTCTGATGCCTATTCCCCGGGCGGAAAGGCCGGCTGCCGACCGGACAGGGCCACCATCGTTTATGCTAATCGACTGCATGAAGCCTATCCCGGGGTGCCAATAGTTATCGGAGGAATAGAAGCCAGCCTCAGACGTTTTGCTCATTATGATTATTGGTCTAACAAGGTGCGCCGCTCGCTGCTTTTTGATGCCAAGGCCGATCTTCTCCTGTACGGCATGGGAGAAAGACAGGTAGTAAGGCTGGCTGAGCTTTTGGCTAAGGGCGTACCGATGAAAAAAATCACCGATATCCGGGGTTCGGTTTATAAAGCGAAGGAATTGCCGGACGACTGTCTCCTTCTTCCCAGCTATGAGGAGGTTAAGGCAGACAAAGCAAGCTATGCCGAGGCAGTGAAGCTGCAGTATTTCAACCAAAATCCTTTTACCGGCAAGCGTCTGGCGCAGAAGCACGGCGACCAGTTTTTAATTCAGAATATACCTGATAAGCCCTTATCGACAGAGGAGCTTGATAAGGTTTATGAATTGCCGTATCAGCGTGACTATCACCCGGATTATGAGGCAGACGGAGGAGTGCCGGCTATTAGAGAAGTAAAATTCAGTCTGCTCAGCCAAAGGG
>JBJDXG010000222.1:0-2845 GCA_051866555.1 bacterium
TTTGGGACTAAATTTGTGCGTCAGATGCTGGAGGATACTATGCCGACTACTTTTGCTGAGCTGGTCAGAATTGCCGGTCTGTCTCACGGCACAGATGTGTGGCTGAATAATGCTCAGGATCTGGTAAGGGACGGAGTAACTACTCTGCCGGAGGTTATTTCGACCAGAGATGATATCATGATTTATTTGCTGCATAAAGGACTTGAACCGATTAAAGCATTTAAAATTATGGAAAATGTCAGAAAGGGCAAAGGCGTATCTCCTGAATTTGAAGCCGATATGAGAGCGAAAAATGTTCCCGATTGGTATATTTCTTCGTGTAAAAAAATAAAGTATATGTTTCCTAAGGGACATGCGGCGGCTTATGTGATGATGGCTTTTCGGATAGCTTATTTTAAGGTCCATTATCCGCTGGCCTTTTATGCTACTTATTTCAGTGTGCGGGCTGATGAATTCAATGCCGGTCTCGTTCGGGGAGGAGTAGAAGGTGTTCGCAGCCAGATGCAGGAAATCATCCGTCTGGGCAAGGGAGCTTCTGCTAAGGAAAAAAATCAATTAATTGTTTTGGAAGTTTTGCTGGAAGCCTTTTTAAGAGGAGTGGAATTTCTGCCGCTGGATTTATATCGTTCTGATGTTAAGCATTTGACTATTGAGGATGGCAAGCTCCGTCTGCCGCTGGCCTCTTTGCAGGGACTGGGCGAAAGCGTGGCTCAAAGCATAGTTGCAGCCAGAGAGGAGCAGGAGTTTACCTCGATTGAAGATTTAAGGGAGCGCGGGCGGGCCAGCAAGTCGATAATTGATATGCTTCAGGAATATAACTGTCTTGCCGGACTGCCGGAAACCAATCAGCTGATGCTTTTTGGTTAAATAATATTAATAGAATTTAAAATGGTTTATCAAGTATTTTTGAAAATATTCCAAAATAGTTGAAATATCAGGGGTCAGTTGCCTAAGCATTTAGTGTGACTCCCCCTTTTTTTGCATTTTAGGCGGTTTGATTAGTTGATTTTATTAGCATTTTATGTTATATTTTATATAAATTTATCTGTTTTTTGAAAGGGTTAAGAGAAAATTATGCTGCTGAATAAAAAGATCATAAGAATTATATATAATAAAGAAACATTTTATCATATTTTAAAACAAAACATTCCAGTCTATTGAAACAACGTCGTTTTAGCAGAGATATGTACTTTGTTAAAAGGCGTTTTTTTTTATTGTTTTATTAAAAAAGTTGGCAGTATATTAAATTGTAATAAATGATTTATATCTAATGAGAGAAGGATGGAAAATGCAGGAGGAGCAAAAAAGAATAATTCGCCGTGTTATGCTTATCATTTTATGTATACTCATAAATATAGCGGGAAGATATATTTCTCAGCGATTTCAGCTTCCATTATGGCTGGATACGATAGGAACCTTTATTGCTGTTTATTATACCAATATATTTGGCGGTATTATAAGTGCTTTAGCGGTGAATGCGGTTGTGGGTATTTCTGACAACGTATCGACTGTCTATATGCTGGTTGGTATTGTGCTTACCCTGTTAATGCGTTTATTTGCTAAAAAGGGTTATATGGATGCTTTTATACCTGCTATGCTGTCCAGCTTTTGCATAGGGCTTTTATCTGCTGTAGTTTCGACTCTGATAGATTTTGGAGTTTATGACGGACGTATTGGCAATGTCTGGGGCGATGCTTTAGTCGGCATGATGAATTTTTATGGCTTCTCAGGGATAATTTGTACTTTTGCCGGTGAGTGTTTCCTTAATATCGTAGACAAGCAGATTAGTGTTTTTGTTTTATATGCGGTTATCAGGATAAATAGGATGAGGAGGGACAGAGTCTGGCGCAATTGCAGAAATTTTGTAGCTATTATGCTGGTTGCTGCGATGTGTTTTGCTTTAATATTTATGTCTCATTTGCAGACTGATGACAAAGAAGATGTTGTTCAAACCTCTGTAAAGTCTGAGAATTTTGTTGATTTGTCCGATATTCCTAAAAATATTAACTTTAATGATTATGTAAAGACAGTATATAATGTTCGCAATGGGCTTCCTTCTTCAGCTGCCAATGCAGTTGTGCAGACACCTGATGGCTATATCTGGATAGGCGGATATGCCGGACTCAGCAGATATGACGGAAGAAATTTTCAATACATAACAGACGGCAGCATTTCTAATATTATGGCCATGATTGCCGATAAGTCAGGCAGGCTTTGGTTAGCAACCAATGATCAGGGAATTGCTGTATATGAAAATGGCAATGTCAGATATATTACGAAGGCTGACGGTCTCACCTCTAATTCTGTGCGTATGCTTTATGAAGCTGAAAATGGCATGATATATGCCGGAACTGCCGGCAAATTGGTGACCATAGATAAAAACTTTAAGGTAAATGAGGTAAAAGGAGCTCCGGAGGGGGTAATAAGTCTGACCTTCAGCAAGGGATATCTTGTGGGTGTGGACAACAGTGGGAATTTATTTTTGCTGAAGGATGGCAGGCTTGTTTCCTGTGAAGAGTATGACAGCGATATTTACAGCTATTGTTGTGTTTATGCGGCTGATAATGGAATATATGTAGGAACCAGCGGCTCTTTGCTTCTCTTTATGAAAGTCGATGATTCCGGAGTTCATCTTAGTAAAAGTATTCCTTGCTCTTCGCTTAGCAATATAATTAAAATACAGCAGGATAAGGCCGGGATGATATGGCTTTTAGGTGATAACGGGGCGGGATATCTTGCTAAAAAAGATAAGGTCAATGTGCTTAATTACTCCGGCTTTGACAGCTCTATTGAATGTATGCTGCATGATTATGAGGGGAATTACTGGTTTGCTTCTTCGCGTTTT
>JBJDXG010000223.1:0-2829 GCA_051866555.1 bacterium
ACTGTGGGAGAATAGGTCATTGCCGGAATAAGTTTAGAAAGCATTGTACTTTTGTACAGTGCTTTTTTGTGTCTTATAAATGAATAAACAGCGGCTTATGAATAATAATAAAATAAAAATTATTTTATTATTAAAGGAGCTGCGACTGTGAAAAAATTAGAAAACAAGGTTGCTTTAGTAACTTCATCGACTAGGGGAATAGGTCTTGCTTCAGCCGAAATACTTGCCTATAATGGTGCTTTGGTTTATCTTGCCGCCAGATCAGAAGAAGCAGCGGCTTTAGCCGCTGCCCATATTAAGGCTAACGGAGGAAAGGCGGAATTTGTTTATTTTAACGCTCGGGAACCGGAAACCTATGCTTCAGCAGTAGAAAAAGCAGCAGAAAATGAAGGCAGACTGGATATTCTGGTTAATAATTACGGCGGAACGAATGTAAAGCTGGACACTAATCTGCTTCAGGGGGAGACGGAAGAATTTTTCAGAATCCTGCGGGATAATGTGCAAAGCGTTTATCTGCCAGTTAAAGCGGCAATACCTTATATGATAAAAAATGGTGGAGGAAGTATCATAAATATATCTACCATCGGTTCAATTGTTCCTGATATTTCCCGAATTGCTTACTGCGTTTCTAAAGCTGCGGTAAATTCCCTGACTCAAAATATAGCTTTGCAGTATGGCGCTGAGAATATCAGATGCAATGCAGTTTTGCCGGGGCTTACAGGGACTAAGGCCGCTTTGGAAAATATGCCGGATAAATTCCGAGAATCCTTTCTAAGGCATGTGCCGCTTGGCCGAATTGGCAAACCGGAGGATATTGCTAAGGCGGTTTTGTATTATGCCAGCGATGACTCATCGTATGTAACGGGTATGATTCATGAGGTTACTGGTGGTTTTGCTTTGGGCACTCCGCAATACGCCGAGTATATGAGTTAAGAGCCTATCTGTCAACTTGTATTAAAAAAACAAGGCTGCTGGAATAAATGCCAGTCAGCCTTGTTTCTTTAATTTTGCAGTTTAGCTAAAAGACGATCTACTTCAAGGAAATTCCACACCTTTTTTAAAGAATCTTCATTTTCTTTAAGCACCAGGATATTTTTTACCAGACCGGCAGTATCCTTGTTTTCCCAACTCTCATAACCTTCTTTAACTGCTTTGGCAGATTCTTTGAGATCATTGATTAAAGGATTGTTTTCCTCAAATAAAGAATCTATTTGCAGGATATATTCAGGATCAATTTTGGTTACAGCAGTTTGCAGCAATGCTTTGCCAAGAGTAGAGGTTACTTCTTCTTTACTGGGCACAGCAGCCAAGGCCATTGTATTGGAAAGCAGAAAAACACTTAAAATTGACAGCAGAATTCTTTTTTTCATTATTTTTCTCCCCCTTTTTCAATATATCATTTAGTATATATTAAATTATATCATAAATTAAGATCTTGAAAAGGGATTTTGCTTAATTAACATCAATTACCAAAGCTAATAAGGAGGATTTTTATGTATTTCAGCATACCGGAAATTGTGGAGCAGGTGATTTGCCGTTTAAAAGAGGCAGGCGGAGAGGTATATTTGGTAGGAGGGTGTATTAGAGATCAGCTTTTACAAAGAGAAGTTCATGATTATGATCTCTTAACCGAGCTATCAATTGAGGATATTATCAGAATTTTTCCTGACAGCTTTTCTTTTCGCAGTCATCAAACGACTGTAGTTTTAAAGGAAAGAGCTTTCAGAATAGAGATAAGCAGCTTGCAGGGTTCAAGCTTGCTTGCTGATTTAAAGCAAAGGGATTTAACGATCAATGCTTTAGCCTGGAATCCGGTCAGACAGGAATTTTTTGATCCGCTTCAGGGACGGGCCGATTTAGCTTCAGGGCTTATCCGTTCTTATGATTGGCAGAGGGCGGTCAGGAATGATCCCTTGAGAATGTTAAGAGCCATTCGTTTTCAAGCTGTACTAGGGTTCACCTTAGCTCCGGATATACTAAAAGTCATTGAGAAAAATAAAGCCAGTATAGCTTCGGCAGCAGTTGAGCGAATCAGAGATGAGCTGTATAATATTTTGTTAAGCCTTGGTGTTAAGCAGGCTTTTGGACATTTGCTGAATACGGGGCTGCTTATTTATTTTCTGCCGGAATTAGCTGCCTGCCATGATTTAGAGCAGAATGAATTTCATCTTTATGACGTTTTTTGGCATACTATAATAACGACAGAAAATATTCCGCCTAAAAAGGAGCTGCGGCTGGCTGCCTTGCTGCATGATTTAGGCAAAGCCCTAACTGTCAGTACCGATGAAGAAGGGAAAAGGCATTTTTATGGCCATGCCCAGGCTTCAGTAAAGCTGGCTCTAGACATACGCCTTAGACTTAAGCTTTATGACCTTGATTTTACTCGGGTAATAACTCTGATTGAAAATCATATGTATTGCTATGTGCCGGGGGAAACTACTGATAAGGCGCTGCGGCGTTTGCTGAACCGATTGGGACGTGACGGCATAGATGATTTTACCGCCTTGCGTAAAGCTGATATTATTGGAACTGGGCGTTATACTGCTGCTGATTTGGAGCGTGAAGATGAGCTGCATTCCAGGCTGAAGTCCTTGGCTGAGGAGGCAATACCTTTAGCTGAGCAGGAACTGGACTGGAGCAGGGAGGACAGAAAAAATTTTCTTCGGGAGTCGGGAATCAGCGGGAAAGAATTTGCTGAAGTTAAAAGACTCCTGTTAGAGTGGCTTTTAGATAATCCTCATTTAAATCAAAGGGAAAATATTATCAAACAAGCTGCATATTTTACAAAATTACTGCTAAAATAGCTTTATATTTCAGGCGATATATGGT
>JBJDXG010000224.1:0-2827 GCA_051866555.1 bacterium
ACGGACAAAGGTTTACTTGTGCCGGTAGTTAAGCATGCCTTCCTTGAGATTATGAGCCGCAGCTATAACCTCATCTCGACAGACAATAACTGCGCCTACCGGAATCTCTCCTTTAAGAAAAGCAGACTCTGCTTCCTTTAGAGCCAGCTGCATATACTTTTCATCAGTCATGGCAAAAAATCTCCTTTGCCCGGACTTTTATATTATATCCTAAAAACAGACAGAATACAAGGGTAAATAATAACATTACTTTTCTCCTTTAGGACTAAGCTCCAATTGATAAAAATTAATATACTGGTCAAGCTTTCGGCTTTCCCTTAAAGCACCTTCACTGTCCCCGCTGAGATAATACATTTCCATTAATCGCCTTGTTGATTCTATTACCTGAACCACATCTTCTTCTAACACTTCTTTCCCCACAAGCAAATCTCCCCTTTGCTTCTCTTTAATAACAGCCAGGAAAAACTGTTAATTTAAGTCAGGATAAAAAATACGGGCTGCTCATTTCTTGGCTTGCAGTATGCAAGAGAGAGTCCCGTAAGAAGCATAATTTTAAATTGGTGCGGCAAACTGGATTTGAACCAGCACGGTTTCCCGCCACCCCCTCAAGATGGTGCGTCTGCCATTCCGCCACTGCCGCACAGTCATTTAACTATAATAATTATTCAGCTTTTATGATATTAGTATACAGCTTGTCTGCCTGTTTTGTCAAGATATAATAATATATTGCTTAATCTTACTATAGAGGAATGTCCTGTTAATATTTCAAGGATAAAACTGCCGGTATCTTTTATAGGTCAAAGCAACGTCACGCACATAGCTTCTCGTTTCCGGAAAGGGTATCTGAGAAATTTTCTTCCATTCCCCATTCCAGACCTCCTTCTCCAGCCAGTCATTCACATTGCTGTGTCCGCCATTATAAGCAGCCAGCACCAGCAGCAGATTATCAGGAAACTGTTCCTTGAGATTATTGAGGTACCAGCAGCCTATCTTAATGTTGATCTCCGGGTCATAAAGAGCAGCTTCCTGAAAATCAGTTAAATTAATCTTTTCCGCTATCCATTTCCCCGTTTCCGGCATTACCTGCATCAGACCGCAGGCTCCGCTCCTGGAATGAGCCTTAGGGTCGAACCTGCTTTCCACATAAATAACTGCCGCAATCAGATAAGGGTCAAGGTCATATTTCTTAGCCTCGATAAAAATAGTTTTTTTATATTTCAAGGGATAAAGCTTCTGCCCCAGCCACCTGGACTGGAACAGAATATTCGCCATACAGCCGAGAATTATACCGATTAAAAATAAGCATAAAATATTCCTTAACTTCTTCAACATAATCTTTCTTCCCACAATTTCTTCACCTGAGACTTAAGTTCAGCCTCTGTTCCCGCATTATTGAGCAGCACATCAGCCTTCGCCCGTCTTTCTGCCAGTGACATCTGCGCCTCACAGCGTGCTCTGGCCTCAGCCTCGGAAAAATTATCCCGCAGCCTTAAGCGTGCAAGCTGCAAATCCGGCGGGCAAAAGACCACCCAGACCTCATCAACTAAATCATCCCAGCCCGCCTCAAGCAAGAGAGCAGCATCCAGAACCAGCATGGGTGGCTTATTGTCAGCTTTAAGCCAAAAAGCTATTTTCTCCTTAACCACAGCCTTAAGACAAGGATGCAGCAATTCATCGAGCTTAGACCTGACAGCAGGCGTACTGAATACCGCCCGTCCCAGCTTTTCCCGGTCTAAATTAAGGTCAGGCAGAAAATATTCTTCGCCCCAGGTCTCCTTGATCCTCTGCCAGCCCGGCCGCCCCGGCCGGACAACCTCACGGGCAAGCTTATCAGCATCAATAACTACAGCTCCCAAAGCCGCCAAAAAACCAGATACCGTACTCTTCCCCGAAGCAATGCCTCCGGTCAAGCCTATAATCAGCACAGCAAGCTTCCTCCTTTAAGGATGTCTGTAAAAGAACGGATACGGATTGTCAAAGCCGATATCCTTATAATTATGGATTCTCTCAGTTCCGCCGACAAACAAATAGCCGTCTGTCTTCAGGGAATTAAAAAATCCTGTATAGATCTTCAGCTTAGCCTCATCAGTAAAATAAATCACCACATTGCGGCAGACGATAAGATCAAAGCCTGATTCATAGCGGTTCTTCAGCAGATCGTGGTGCCTGAAATCCACCATTTTCTTAATCGAATCATGAATCTTATATTCATTGCCGTTCCTGTCAAAATATCTGTCCCGCAGTTGCGGCGATACATTCTTGATATCATTGATATTATAAACGCCCTCCTTAGCCTTGGCGAGCATATTGTCATCTATATCAGTAGCAATTATCCGGTGTCCCCGGCCCGGAGACAGCTTTTCCAAAATCATCGCCAGAGTATAAGGCTCTGAACCGTTAGAGCAGGCTGCGCTCCAAATCTTTAAACGCGGGCTTTTCTTCAAAAGACCGGGCAGTATCTTTTTCTCCAGCTCTCCAAATCGCTCCGGATTGCGGAAAAACTCCGACACATTAATAGTTATATGATTGATAAACTGTTTATAATGATCAGATTTTTTAGCCAGTAAATCAACGTACTCCCGGTAATTTTTTGCCCCTACCCTGTCCATTAGGCTTAAAATGCGGCGCTCCATCTGTTTTTGCCGATAGAAATTCAAATCTATGCCGCTTATTGCCAGTACCTTTTTTTTAAACCATTCATAATCTTCCATAACAATCACCTTCCCCCGATCTTATTGCAATTCTACCATAAAAATTTCATTATCTCATCTGCTATTCTTTCCACCGGAACAACCTTATCCGCCAAGCCCTTATCAACTATTGATTT
>JBJDXG010000225.1:0-2818 GCA_051866555.1 bacterium
ACTGTGGGAGAATAGGTCATTGCCGGAATAAGTTTAGAAAGCATTGTACTTTTGTGCAGTGCTTTTTTTAGCATTATTTAATTTTTGAAATCCATGCAGAAAGAGGGGATATTTTGAAGAAAGTTAGCGTTTTAGGCTGCGGCCGTTGGGGAACCTGTGTTGCCTGGTATTGTAATCATATTGGCAAAGAGGTGAAATTATGGGGAAGGGATTTTTCTAATAATTTTAAAGATTTAAATAATAATCGACAGAATCAATATTTACAGCTGCCTGAAAATTTGCAAATGACTAGTTCTTTATCTGAAGCTCTGGAGCATGGTGATTATATTATCATTTCGATAAGTTCACAGCAATTGAGAAACTTTGCCCGGGAGTTAAGTCATTATGATTTGCAAAATAAAATTTTTATTTTATGTATGAAAGGAATAGAGTCGTCAACAGGGAATAGATTAACTCAGGTATTAAAGCAGGAATTAGGAGCTCAGATTAAAGCAGCTGTCTGGGTTGGTCCTGGACATGTTCAGTCTTTGGTTAAAGGAATACCAACCTGCATGGTTATTTCTTCGGAAGATTGTTCTCTTGCTAAATCATTGGTACAAAATTTGAACAGCCAATTAATCAGATTTTATTACAGTGAGGATTTAATCGGTAATGAAGTCGGTGCTGCGGCTAAAAATGTCATAGGAATTGCAGCAGGGATGCTGGATGGTTTTGGCTATCAGAGCTTAAAGGGGGCCTTAATGGCCAGGGGAGCTCGCGAGATATCTTCTCTTATTTACGCTATGGGCGGAGAAAAACTAACTGCTTATGGTTTAAGCCATTTAGGAGATTATGAGGCTACCTTATTTTCCGAATACAGTCATAACCGCAAGTTTGGCGAATTATTAATGCAGGGTGAAAAATTTACCAAATTAGCTGAAGGGGCTGAAACTGTTAAAGCCTTAATGGTTCTGGCGGAAAAATGTCAAGTAGAGCTTCCAATCAGCAGAGCTGTCTATGAAATTATTTATGAAAATGCAGATGCGAAAAAAACTTTACTTGCTTTGTTTATGCGTCCAATAAAGAAAGAATTTTAGGAGGGGATTGAGTGATGAGTGAACAATGGGAAGCAGTAGTTTCAACAGATGTAGATAAATGTATGGGGTGCAATAAGTGTATATTTGCTTGTCCGGTTGAAGGGGCGAATATTGCTTATCAGGATGAAAATGGACTTAACAAAGTAAAAATAAATAATTCCTTATGTGTGCAGTGCGGCAGCTGTCTGAATATATGTGACCATGGGGCGAGAATTTATCATGATGATTTGGAAAATTTTCTGGAGGATTTAAAACACGGACAAAAGATATCTATTGTTGCTGCTCCTGCTGTTAGAGTGAATTTCCCTAACTATAAGAGATTGTTAGGCTATTTTAAATCTCTGGGAGTTAATTGCATTTATGATGTTTCCTTTGGAGCAGATATTACGGTATGGGCTTATTTAAAGGATATAAAGGAACGCAATTTGAATACTATAGTATCTCAGCCTTGTCCTTCTATAGTGCAGTATATTGAAAAGCATAAGCCTGAGCTTTTGCCTTATTTGACACCGGTTCAAAGTCCGGCTATGTGTGCTGCGATTTATATGAAAAAATATGCCAATATCAGTGATAAGATAGCGATGCTGTCGCCTTGTATTGCTAAATTTGATGAAATTCATAATCCTGATACGGGTTCTTTTATGGATTACAATTTAACCTACAGAAAAATTGAAGAATATTTACAAAGAAATAATATCAGATTAGATTCATATCCGGAATATGAATTTGATAGTCCTGTTTCCGGCATGGGCTTGATATTCAGCAAGCCGGGCGGACTTAAAGAAAATATAGAATTATATGTGAATGGTTTATGGATTAAACAGGTTGAAGGAACAAAGATTGTTTATTCTTATTTAGACAGATATTTAGATCGCGCTCGGAGCAACAGAAATGTACCACATGTTGTGGATGCCCTTAATTGTGAATGCGGCTGCAACGGAGGAACAGGGACTACGCATAAGCTGCCTTTAGAGGAAATGGAATATATTATGCATAATTTGAAGGAAGATAAGCTGCGTGATAAATATAAGAAGAAGCTTTTCCAAAAGCAGCATCCAATGATGGCTTATTTCGATAAGCATTTAAAATTAGAAGACTTTAAGCGGAGATATACGAATAAAAAGGTATTAGAACGTATAGTTGGGGCAGATGAATTAGAACAGGTATATAATGATTTACATAAGGATACCTTTGACTCCAGAAATATTAACTGTTATTCCTGCGGTTATGGCAGCTGTGAAAAATTAGCCAGAGCAATAGCTTTAGGCAATAATCATTTGGACAATTGTATCTACTATGTTCATAAAGAGGTTGAAGAGGAAAAACAATCAATTATTGATAAAAATGCCGAGATAGAGAACTTCTTAGCTGAATTAAGAGAAATGAATGATGAAAAAGAAAAAGCTGCGAATGCTTTAAAATCGAAGGTGAAAAATATTACCGAAGCAATTCATCAGGTTGCAGTAGGCAGTGAATCAAATGCTAACAGCCTGGAACAAATGGTTAGAGCGATTGAGGATTTGCAGCAGCAGTCCAGCAATTTAAGAACAACAGTTAAAAATGTAAGCGATAAGCTTGATGAGTTTGTGTCTGCTTATCAGGAGATAATCGGTATCTCTGATCAGACGAATCTTTTAGCCCTAAATGCTGCTATTGAAGCTGCGAGAGCAGGGGAGCAGGGCAAGGGATTTGCTGTAGTAGCCGACGAGGTTAGGAATCTCGCAAGTAAATCTGCAGAAGCA
>JBJDXG010000226.1:0-2788 GCA_051866555.1 bacterium
TTAGTTCCGGAACCGATAGTTACATTATCGCCAATTACCACATAAGGCCCTAAAGCTATCCCTTCACCCAGAACAACATTCTGCCCGATAACGGCTGTTTCATGAATCCCTTCCGGCTTAGGACGGTGATTAAAGATTTCCATAGCCTTAGCCCAAGCGAGGCGCGGATTCTTAACCTTAATCAGAGTACGCTGTGATTCTACTCCTTCCGGCACAATAAAGGCTGCGGCTCTGCTTTTTTCCAATTTGGCAATTTCCTTAGGGCTTTCCAGAAAAGCCACCTGATCTTCCCCGGCTGCTTCTAAAGTATAGAGACCGCTGACAACAACATCACCGGAGCCTATAAGCTCCCCTTCCAAGATACGAGCCAGTTCTTTTACCGTAAACAACTTCAATCACTCCTATTTAGCAGCCGCTAAATTTTTGATAACATCAGCAGTTATATCTATTCCGCCGTAATGCACATCCTTTTTGAATAAAACAGTATCGATTTTTTTCTCAACCGCCGCTTTTTCCACCGCTTTTTTCATAGCTTCATCAAGCTTAGCTTCCAATCCTTGCTTTTCCTGCATGAATTCCTGATATGCCTGCTGCTGCTCCTTTTCTTTTTCTTCTCCGGTCTTAGTGGATTCCTGTAATTTTTTAGTCATGGCTTCGCCCTTTTGTTTTAACTCAGACTGCAAATTTTTAGCCATTGTGCTTTCAGCAACAACCTTATCAACATCAACTACCCCAATCTTTTCCTTGCCGCAGCCGGTCAAAGAAAAAGCAAGACCTGCTGCAAGCAGCATAACTCCAGTTAATTTTAAAGTTTTTTTCCACATTTCTGTTTTCCTCCTTAGCGACAAAGCTCAATTACCTTAGCCGTAATATCCTGAGCATTGCCTTTATTTTTGTAATCAATTAAAACTACAGCGATTTTTTCCTGAGCTGCAATTTTCCCTGTCTTAGCTTTTATATCGGCTTTTATAGCTTGTAAAACGTCTTCCTTCTTTTTCTTAAGGGCATCAGCCTTTTCTTTCAGCTTAGCAAATTCCAACGCTTTGTCCTTTTCCAACTCCTGATGTACTGCCTTAGCCTCAGCTAAAGAGCTCTCTTCATTCTCAGCCAAAAGCTTTCTCTTTTCCTCAAGGCCAGCCTTTATCTTACTTTCCTCAGCTGCTTTATAAGCATTAAACTCCTGCTCCAGCTCATTTTGATAAGCCTTCATTTCTGACTGCAGCTCTGCATGCAGTTCTTTTTTTCTTTCTTCCAATTTAGCTTTTCTTTCATTTTCCAGGTTTTCTAAATCAGCTAATTTTTCAGCCCTCTGTTCATTATCAAGGTTAAGATATTTCAGCTTCAGCTGCAAGTCAACCAGCTTTGAGGTATATTCCTTCTGCAGCTTACGATTATACTCATCAAGCTGCTGCAGCTTCTGCTTTTCTATCTCCTGTGACCTGAGAGTTATTTTTTCCTGCAACTCCTTATGCCGTCCGGCAAGCAAAGAATTTAACCGGGCTTCAGCCTCTTCCTGTTCTCTGGCCCATTCTTCCTCCTGTTTTTCCAAGAGCAGCTTATGCTGATCAAAAAGCTCCTTTTTTTCACTGGTATCGGCTGAAATAACGCCCTCGCCCTGACTTCTTAACAGCGCTAATTGATTATTAAGCTGAACGACCTCTAGCCAACGCGGATGATTTTTTACTGCCTGGTCTAAATCAAGAACGGCTATTATTTCTTCCGGCGGAACTACATCTTGCTTTTTTCCGCAGCCACTGAGAAAACAAAACAGCAAAATTATACCTAGCCAACAGACAGTTTTTTTCATCAGCCGGCCTCCTATTTCTTTATTTTGGCTAAAACATCAGCAGTTAAGTCAGTTCCGCCATAAAAAACATTGTTTTTATCCAAAACAACGCTGACACCCTTAGCTTTGGCAACCTCGCCGACAGTAGCATCGATCTTTTCCATAACTCCTTTAATCAAAGTCTGCTCCTTTTCCGCTAACTGCTGACGATACTCCATAACCATTTTTTCCTGGGCTGCCTGGTCAAGAGATGCTTTTTTCTTATTAAAAGCTTCTTCCGCTTTTTTAGCTTCTTCTGCCAGCTGAGTTCTGGCTTCAGCAGTAGCCGGATGTTCCTTAAATATCTCCTGCGTATCGACAAAAGCAATACTGCTTTGTTTTGGAGCAGCACTTCCGCTGCCGGCAAAAACAACTACTACGCTGAGCAAAAATGCAACAGCTAAAATACTGGCAATGATCTTAACCATTTTGGGATCCTTAAATCTTTCCATATCAATCATCCTTTCCTTTTTATAAATCCGCAGTTACAGCCAACCAGTTATTTCCTTTAAAATCTGTAAAGGCTTCAAGGAATAAATACTCCTGCACAGGATACCGATAAGAAACCAGCCAATCAGAATCATTTAAATTATATTCTGCTTTTAACCTGCCTCGGGCAAAGTTATACTGATATTTTAAATGATTATCATTTTTACTGAAGTTATAAAAATAGCCTAAGCTGCTGTACCTGTCTAATGAATAATCATAACCTATTTTCACTTGTAATTCAATAGGGTTAGGATAAAAAACCGGTTCTATATAGAGTTCCTGTTTTGAATCAGGATAATACCCTAAATGAGCCTTAAATTCAGAATTATCGGGAGCATCTGAGCCTAAGGTAAGACTTCCCTCAAGTCCAACATTATAACGCTCAGAAGAAACTGTAATATTGACCTCTGTTATTTCACCAATATAAAATTCAGGCTGAACGTTTAAGGCCATTTTTTGCAGCAGAGCATTATT
>JBJDXG010000227.1:0-2773 GCA_051866555.1 bacterium
CCTTCTATATATTTTTAAATTAAAACGATAACTCCTACCGCTACTACACCCAAATAAGCTTCTATTTCCAAAGATACAGTAGTTGTTGTCACTACAGCTTCTGTCTGCACCAAAGCAACATCTAAATTGGCATATACAGAATCTCCTCCAGAAACAAGAGCCAGCTCAGCACTAGTCAGAGTTTTTGGAGACGGCGGCAGAATCAGATAATTGGTATCCTCCGTATTTTGTATTATTCTTACTTCAGTTCCTTCCGGAATAATAGACTGTTTGTTTTCAGCCTGCTGCAGCATTTTTTTGCTTAGCTCAACTAAAGCATCTTTAGTTCCATCATGCGGCAATACTATGTATTCAACTAATTTAGGTGCTTCTATTACTTTATAATCAACACCTTCTTTCAGCTCTACTCCATATTGCTCTAATACAGTCTCAGGATCACTCAAAAACGATTGCTTGAATTCTTCATCTTCCCAGCATTTAGCAACGATTTCACCATACTTTAAGGCATCTTCTTTGGCAGTCATGTTAGTCATGTTAACACCTCTTTCGTATAAAATATTATAATATTATTCTCCATATTTTTTTCTAATCCTGCTAATAAACACCTAATAATTTTAAATAACAGGCCAAACCAATAACTAATAAAAAGCCAAAGGATTTAAAGCCTATCTTCTTTACCCTGATATTAAGAATAAAACTGATTCCAAGGGCTAACATAGAGATTTGAACCAGCATTCTTGGAAAATCGCCATAGAATATTTTAACGATATGCAGAATAATCATCAGTATAATTATCGCTGTAGTCGGAACGCCTAAAAAATAATCAGAATGAGAAGACATATCCCGAGTTTCAATTACATTAAAGTAAGCTAAACGTATAACGGCGCAGACTACATAAACGGAAAATATAACAATGCTGACCGGGTCACGAAATCCCCAGATATAAAAATAAGCTGCGGGAAATACCGCATTATTTATAACATCACACAAAGAATCTATCTGAACACCAAAAAGCTTTTCTTCATCACTCCGGTCAAAACAGCGGGCAACCTTGCCGTCAAAAAAATCACAAACCGTTCCCAAGGCAAAAAGCCCTACCGCAAGATTAAAATTTTGGGTAACAGACATAAAAATACCGGTCACAGCACAAACAGCTGATAAATAAGTCAATATTACAGACAGGTTATAAAAGCCTATCATTTACATTCCTCCTCAAAAATCTGAAATCCCTTATTAACAAATTTTTCATATACTTTATCACAGCTCAAATTTACATTTTCTTTTTTTACTATAAGAACTATTGAAGAACCGCCATAAGCAAAATAGCCCTTTTCAGTTCCTCCTAAAACCAAGCCATCGTTCTGATAGTTAATAATCTTACCGACGCATAAGGCTCCGACTTCCATTTGAATGATCTTCCCCATATGTTTAGTTTCAATCAGGGAAAAATTTCTTTTATTAGTGGCATAAACAGGATTTTTCTCCGCAGCAATGGGATGAACACTGTTCAGTATCCCGTCAATAAAGGTATTGCGCAGCAGATTACCGGTTGCAGCATAAGTATAGCGATGTTCCTGAGCTGTCGTAATCCTGATAATCGCAACATAAGAATCCTGAAACTCACAAGCCAATTCATGATCCTGCAAAAGATCATAGATACTGTATTTAATATTTTTAACCATAAAATCAGTATCTGAATAAAATATTGATAAATAGCCGCTCGCCGGAGCAAATATTCCATTTTCTTTAAAGATTTTTTCCGGAACTATACTTTTTCTGATAAAAAAATCATTATAGCTTGTGTAATCCAGCACATTATTTTTTTCAAATTTTGTTAAATCAACATTTTTAAATAAAAGCAGAATTTTTGAATATTTCGAATCAAGAAATTTTCCTACTAATACAGAAAAATTAGACTTAACTAATTTCTTTAAAATAACTGAGCCTATTTTAGTCCGGCATAAAAATTTTAAAGATAATTCCTGTAAAGTTATAACAATCACCACCTTAAAAACCAGCAAATCCAGCTATCATATCATATAATTTATTATTAATAACAAAAAATTCAAAACTGCAAATTTTTATTTATTCTTAATTATTTATGATAATCTTTTTAAGAGTTATTGTCAAATTAAAGTAAGTCATATTATCCTAAAATAATCTTTAATTTTATCAAATTTTCAAATTTTCCCTCTGGCATAACACAAGATAATATAAAAATAAACAACAAAATTATCCGGCTTAATAAGCATACTTTCTGTATCTTCCAATAAAGAAAGTAATCAGCAGCATTTCAAGATAAGCTGCACATTCAAACAGCTCTTCATAAATCTCACCATGAAAAAAATCAACGCTGCAATGCTCGCTTACATAAACTAAACCAGTAAAGATAACCAAAAACATTAAATCCCAAAACGGTATTTTAACAGAATTAAAAAAAGAAACTATTCTGCCTTTGTAAAGCAAGCATAAACAAGACAAAATAGCTATCCCTACCAGAGGATGAGCT
Organism: bacterium; assembly: GCA_051866555.1. GTDB lineage: Bacteria > Bacillota > JBJDXG01 > JBJDXG01 > JBJDXG01 > JBJDXG01. The sequence goes on from JBJDXG010000227.1 coordinate 2,510, forward strand.
ATTACAGCATATATTCCCATTTCACTCCAATCCGGCATTTCACCATCAGGATGAATAAAAAAAGCACGTCCCCAACTTATTTCCCTGCCAAATAATAAGGCATAAAACAAGATACCAGCCTGCCAGATAAACTTATCCCTGATGAAAAATATCCTTCTGCTTTTCTTCCAGCAAAAAGCTATTCCTATAGCTAATAAAATAAGCTGCGCATTTTCAAGCGGAGAATTTTCACAGGCAAATGTATCCGGCAGAAAATTCTCAATA
>JBJDXG010000228.1:0-2767 GCA_051866555.1 bacterium
TATTTTAGTACCGGGAGAAGATTGAGATGGATTTTTTCCCTCATTTATCTTATTCAGCTTTTTAGCATTATAAATTGCCTCATCCACAAGAAACAACAAGATGATACTCTGGCTGAAATTTTTTCTTACGAGATTGTCTGCTTTTCATCCATGACTTATTCATGTCGCTTTTTTTCAGAGGTTTAAGGCTCATTGCCATTCTCCTCCATTAAGTATATTTTGTAAATATGGATCAGCACCATATCTTCCTTCCAAATACTGCTTATCAAATGAAGCTGTACTATTTACATGCTCATTATTATGCTCATAACGAATATCATAAAGTGAATAAATTTCACTAACATGATTTTCATCTGCTGCTGCAAACCAAATCTCATCCCGACGAAAAACAGTATTTTTCATAGTTGACATATCATGTGAAGTAAACAAAAGTTGAGCTCCACACATATTTACATTAGGATTTTTAAAAAGTAAAATTATATATCTAAGCAATTTTGGATGAAGTTTTGCATCAAGTTCATCAATTATAACAAGTCGTCCTTCCTGTAATGCTATAAGCAGCACAGGCAAAACAGCAATTAACTTCTTTGTTCCATCTGATTCAGCCTCATATTCCAATTTATAAATTTTATCCTCTATTTTCCTTTGCACATATAACTGCTTTTTTTCTTTATCAAAAGTATAGTCGTTAATATCAATATCAACATCATTTAAAAGCTGAATAATTTTCCTCTTAATATCTTTATTATCCGAAATCATAATTTCCAATTCGGCAATTGGATTTGCATAGCTGCGAATAATACATGACTCAAACCACTCCTGAACCTCTGAAATGACTGACAAATTATAATTAATAGCCAAAAAAGATAAAAATGGCATTTTAGCATTGACACTGGTATTTATCTTACTCTTCTTTATAGAGGATCCCAAATTTATTTTTTCTCTTTCCCGGTCAAATATATGAGCTGGTCTCTTACCTCCCAGCTTTTTTCTATCTAAAGATTCTGCTATTATCTCATCATTAAATAAAGATAAATAATAGCAGTATTCATTTTCTTCATTACGAAAATAAATACGAAATTCAGTAGGATTATGAGCTGACTCATTGTCAAATATAAAAGGCTTATAAGAAATTTTTTGCTGCATAATCATTGATAAACGATTTTTTTCTAAATCACATATCGGTTTTGTTACAATAGAAATCAAGAATGATAAAGCCTCTAAAAGAGTTGTCTTTCCACCGCCATTCGGCCCATAAATCACGCTAACTGGCAATAAATCACTGCTTTTATCTTTTATAATTAAACTATCAGAAAATTCTGGTATAGCTGTAGCTTGAAAATCAAATGTAGTTTCATCACGGTAACATTTAAAATTTTTAAAAGAAAATTGACAAATCATATTTTTTTCGTTACTGAAAAATTATTTTGCAGTAACTTTCTCCTTCCTCCTTATAAATTATCAATAGTATATCATTATTATTTTCAAAAATCAATTTTTATATTTGTTTTAAAAAAAATAATTTTTTAAAACAAATATAAAAGTCAGTTTTAAGTATAAAATTGAGCCTTAAGAAAAATTCCTAAGACTCAAAATAGATATTGTCCAATAGACTCATAAAGACTTTTTTTCTAAATTATAGTAAAATCGAATAGGAAAATTTAAGCTGTCTTACCTTCTGCCGATAATATTGGTTATAAATTTGCTGTCTTAAATACAAAGCCCCTCTGAAACCCATGAAAGGCTGGTCGATACAGTTTATCTCATCATAGACCGGCAAGGCTATATTCAAATAAATTACAGCAGTAAAATCCTTCTGCAGCAAACGGTCATTACTGCTGCCTAAAATAAGGCCTTCCCTGAAATTTTGCAAAAGTCTGCTCAGCTTGTCAGAATCTTTAGCACTGCGTGTCAGAATTTCATCAGCTTCTTCAGCCTCATAAAGAGAAAAAGCTTCATTCTCCTGCAAAATGACAGCCAGATAACCGGTATCGACCCATTCCCTTCTTAAAGCGGAGGCCAGACCTAAAGCAGTCGAATAAGGAGCAGAGATCAGGGTCTTTTCCAGCCAGACAGGCTCCCAGATCATTTCCAGCTCTACAATCTCTTTTTCCAGCCGCTTATGCAAAAGAGTAAATTCCTCCTCCGCCCTTCTCCTGCCTGATTCTGAAACACCGATCTCCTCGGCAATCAGATGCAGCCAGTCGAGCGAGCCTGCCAAACCATAAGGCGGCAGAGGAGCTATATATTTCATATTATAATGCTTGGCCAGATACTGCGCCGATTCCAGCCCCAGCTCAGCATTAACAACGATATTCAGCTCTGCCCGGCGCAGCTCCTTTATTTCCTCCGTACTGCTCCCAGCGCCAAAGCACACTATTACTTCATAGCCTGCCAAATTCAGCATTCTAGTCAGCTCCTGCAAATCATTGGCTGCATTATAATAGCCCAGGGTACAGCCTAAAAGATTGACCGCATGCTTCTTTACCGGATACTCCGGCAAAGGCTGGCTTTGCAGGTAGGCCTTGGCCGCCAAACGATAACCGGCAGAAAAACAGCCCTTTAACCCTCCGCTGTCTAAGGTAATCACCGGAAAAGGCAGAGCCATTTCACCGGCAATTCCTGCCAGGTCATCACCAATCAGGCTGACAGAACAATTATTCTGCAAAAGCAGCAGCTTAAAAGGCTTGTCACGCACCGTCTCCAAAATCTCCTTCAGGCATTCCTCCGTACCATAAACCAGTGCCTGACTGTCCGGCTGCGAGCA
>JBJDXG010000229.1:0-11973 GCA_051866555.1 bacterium
AGTAATTTTAATAACATTGATCAATTTATGCAGCTGTTTGGTTACCTGCTCCAAAACGGCCTGGTCACCCTCTACAACGATAGTCATTCTGGAAAGATTGGGGTTTTCAGTTTCCCCAACAGTCAGACTGCCGATATTGAAGCCTCTTCTGCTGAAAAGGCCGGCTATCCTGGCCAAAACACCTGGTTGGTTTTCCACTAAGACAATTAAGATATGTTTCATTTCTTAGCACCTCCTATAATCATCTGGGCAACAGAACCACCGCCCGGAATCATAGGAAAAACATTTTCTTCTTTTACTATTCTGAAATCTATCAGCACCGGACCGTCTTTCACAGCCAGAGCCTTTTCCAAAACAGCAGTTACTTCTTCCGGTTTTTCAGCCCTGAGACCTACTGCACCATAAGCCTCTGCCAGCTTCACAAAATCAGGAGCAGCACTCATATCAACTGAGGAATAATGCTTTTGATAGAAAATTTCCTGCCATTGTCTAACCATTCCCAAATAGCTGTTGTTCAGGATAATAATTTTAATCGGCAATTTATTCTCCACTGCTACCATTAATTCCTGCATATTCATTTGCGAACCGCCGTCACCAGCGATTAAAACAACTGTTTTATCCGGCTGACCGAATTGAGCCCCAATAGCTGCCGGAAGCCCAAAGCCCATAGTTCCCAAACCGCCGGAGCTGATAAAGTGACGGGCTTTGCTGTGCTGGTAAAAGAGAGCTGACCACATTTGATGCTGCCCGACATCGGTTACGATTATCGGTTCACCCTTGCCAAGCCGCATAATTTCTTCAATTACATACTGCGGTTTGATCTGCTCAGCACTTGGTTCATAGGTTAATGGAAAATCCTCTTTCCATTTCTTTATCTGACTTAACCATTCAGGATTTTCTTTTTTCTCCAAAAGCTGATTCAACGGCTGCAAAACTGTTTTTACATCGCCTACTATCGGATACAGGCACTGCACATTCTTGCCTATTTCAGCCGGGTCAATATCAATGTGGATAATATCAGCTTTAGGCGCAAAGGCTTTTACGGCACCGGTTGCCCGGTTGGAAAATCTGGTTCCCAAAGCCAAAATCAAATCAGTTTCATTAGCCGCATAATTAGCATAGGCTGTACCATGCATGCCGATCATGCCCAAGGACAAAGGATGATCTTCCGGAAAAGCACCAAGTCCCATTAAGGTAGTAGCTACCGGAATGGATAAGGTTTCCGCCAGCTCCAGCAATTCCTTTTCGCCGCCGGAAATAATCACTCCGCCTCCGGCTATAATCATTGGTTTTTTAGCCCCGTTAATCACCTTGGAAATCTTTTTGATCTGCGCTAAATGACCGTTATAGGTTGGCTTATAGCCTCTGATCTTAGCTTCATTCGGATAAACAAATTCTGTTTTGGCTACCTGGATATCGGCCGGAATATCAATCAGCACCGGACCCGGTCTGCCTGTGCTGGCCAGATGAAAGGCTTCTTTAAATACCCTGGGCAAATCCTTAATATCCTTCACCAGATAATTGTGTTTGGTAATAGCAAAGGTAATGCTTTTCATATCGACTTCCTGAAAAGAATCCTTGCCCAAAGCTCCGGTCGTCACCTGACCGGTAATGGCAACCAACGGTACTGAATCCATGTGAGCATCAGCAATTCCGGTTACCAGATTAGTTGCCCCCGGACCGGAAGTAGCTATACAAACACCGACTTTGCCGGAAGCTCTGGCATACCCCTCTGCCGCATGGGCAGCTCCCTGCTCATGCCGTACCAAAACATGCTTAATTCCCTTAACATTGTACAAAGCATCATACAGCGGAATAACCTGTCCGCCCGGATAACCAAAAACAGTATCAACATTTTCTCTTTTTAAGCACTCGAAAACAATTTCCGCACCTGTTAATTTCACTGCATTTCCTCCCCCCTGTTAATCAGCAAACACGGCTCCCGTATTAGCTGAAGTTACTAGTTTAGCATAACGTCCCAGATAGCCGTCTTTAATTTTCGGTTCAGGCTGAACCCATTTGTCTAATCTGGACTTCATTTCTTCTTCACTGATTAAAAGCTCTAATTTTCTGGCTGGAATATTGATCGCTATCTGATCTCCCTCCCGGACTACGGCAATAGGTCCTTTAGCCATCGCTTCCGGAGATACGTGACCGATAGATGCTCCTCTGGTCGCTCCTGAAAAACGGCCGTCAGTTAAAAGCGCTACATCCTTATCCAGACCCATTCCGGCAATAGCCGAAGTCGGAGTCAGCATTTCTCTCATGCCAGGGCCGCCCTTAGGTCCTTCATAACGGATAACGATAACTTCGCCTTTATTGATTTTTCCGCCTAAGATAGCTTCTACTGCTTCCTCTTCAGAATTAAATACTCTGGCAGGTCCTTGATGCTCCAGCATTTCCGGAGCTACTGCCGCTTCCTTGACCACAGCCCCTAAAGGAGCCAGATTTCCTTTTAATATAGCAAGTCCTCCGGTATGACTGTATGGGTCATCCACTGAACGAATGACCTTGCTGTCTAAAATCTCAGCCTTAGCCATATTATCGCCCACCGTCTTACCGGTTACAGTAACGGCATCAAGGAAAAACAAATCCTTTTTAGCTACTTCCTTGATAACCGCCTGAATGCCTCCGGCCTGATACAGGTCTTCCACGTGATAAACACCTGCCGGACTTAATTTACAGATATAAGGAGTTTTAGCACTCAAATCGTTAATCTTATCTAAATCAAAATCCACTCCGGCAGCTTTGGCAATAGCCAGAAGATGCAGCACCGTATTCGTAGAGCCGCCCATAGCCATGTCCAAAGTAAACGCATTATGAAAAGCCTTTGGAGTCAGGATATCAGAAGGACGAATGTTTTTCGCCAGAAGATCCATAACTCTCATGCCGGCTTCCTTCGCCAGACGCTTTCTGGCCGCATAGACAGCCGGAATAGTTCCATTGCCCGGCAGTCCCATACCTAAGACTTCCAAGAGACAGCACATAGAGTTAGCTGTAAACATTCCTGAACAGGAACCGCAGCCCGGACAAGCGGACTCTTCTATTTCATGCAGATCTTCTTCAGTTGCTGTGCCTGCCTTTACCGCCCCGACACATTCAAAGACGCTGTTCAAATCAAGGGCTTTATCCTGCTTTCTGCCAGCCAGCATCGGACCGCCGCTGACAAATACAGTCGGTATATTTAATCTGGCTGCCGCAATCAGCATTCCGGGAACTATTTTGTCACAGCTTGGAATCATGACCAAAGCATCAAATTGATGTGCCTTAACCATAATCTCAATGGAATCAGCAATCAGCTCGCGACTGGCCAGAGAATACTTCATGCCCTCATGGTTCATGGCAATTCCATCGCAGACCCCGATTACCGGAAATTCAGCCGGTGTTCCTCCGGCAGTACGGATTCCGGCTTTCACCGCTTCGGCAACATCACGCAAATGAATATGCCCCGGAATTATTTCATTAAAAGCATTAACCACACCTACTAGAGGCTGGGATAATTCTTTATCGGTATAACCCATGGCTTTAAATAAAGAACGATGCGGCGCTCTTTCCAAACCAACCTTAACTTTATCACTACCCAATTTCTTCTCCTCCTCATGCTTGAAAATAAAAAACTCCTCGCTCCTGACAGAAAGATACTTCTGTGAGGGGCGAGAAGTTTTCCCGCGGTACCACCCTTTTTCAGTCTCAGCGACCGCTTCATTAGTTTAACGAAAGGTTTGTTCCCCTCCGGTCTCAGCCTACTTGTAAAAATTCAGCAGGACAGCTCAGAGATGAGTTTCAGCAACTCCCTGCTCCCGGTTTTCAGCTCCCCCGGTTCTCTGTTAACAGTTCCTTGCCTAATGTTCTCTTCATAGCTTTTATATTTTGTACTTTTTATGTATTTATCTATCAGCTTGTGATTTAGTATAACAAAAGAACAGCTATAATGCAAGTAATTTTCTAAATGTTTTCTGTATACATCCACAATAATTGTCAGAAAAATATGGCTATTTTATTGTATTAATTTTAATACAAAATCTCACTTCCAGTCAAATCTAAAAGTGAGATTTTCATATTAAAATAATAATAGTAAACTTCATTCTCTTTGTCAAGTAAAATTTAGGTATTTGACAGATATTTATTAATGCTCCAAACTGCTTTTTTACCGTTAGCCATGGCTTCCGTAATCGTAGACGGACCGCTGACCAGGTCTCCCGCGGCAAATACACCGGCAACAGAGGTTTCCTGAGTCAAAGGGTCAACCTCTATTAAGCCTTTAGGCGTTAATTTCAGTCCCGGTATCCCCAGGCTTTCCGCATCAGGCACATAGCCGATAGCCTTATAGACTAAATCTGCCGCAATTTTCTTTTCCCCTTCAGGAGTGTCGGCTATAAGATGAGTCACCTTGCCGTCCTTGCCTGTAAGGCGGCTTAAAACGTGATTATAGATAAATTTTACCCCTTCGCTTTTAGCCGCTGCCACCTGCTTTATGTTAGCCGGCAAATTTTCTTCCCCTTTCCGGTAAATCAGCATCGACTCAGCAGCCCCCAGCCGAAGAGCCATTCTGGCAACATCAAGGCTGACATCTCCGCCCCCGATAACCGCTACGACCTTATTAAACAAATTCTGTTTAACCTTATGCAAGGGAACCTTTTTCACCTTGCGCAAAAGGCGCAGGCCGGAATCAACTCCCTCCAATTCTTCTCCGGGAATATTAAGGTTCAGCCCTCTGTACGGACAGCCGGTCAAAAGCACCGCATCATAAATTCTCTGCAAATCCTGAATCTGAACATTTTCTCCCAGCTTGGCTCCGGTCTCAATTCTTACGCCAAAGCGCTTGATCAGCTGCATCTCCATATCCACCAGCTCCCGCGGCAGCCGAAAATCGGGCAAAATATTGCGCAGAAGCCCTCCAATAGAACTGCTGGCCTCCAAAATAGTCACCCGATGCCCCATTTTTAAGCATTCATAGGCTGCGGTAATCCCGGTCGGCCCTGCTCCGACAATAACGATATCCCGCGGCCTGAACCAACGCTGTGAAGCCACATTATTCGTGAAATCCCAGTCAGCTACAAAGCGCTTTAAATCCGCAATCGCTACGGGTCTCCCCTTTTTGCCCAAAACGCATTTCCCCTCACAAAATTCCGAGCTGGGGCAGGCATAGCCGCAGACAGCAGGCAGAGGGTGATTTTCTTTAATTACCATCAAAGCCAGACTGTAATCCTTTTCCTTAATCGCCGCAATAAAGCGCGGTACATCCACCCCCATAGGGCAGCCGCTGCGGCAGGAGGCATTCTTACAGTTCAGACAGCGCTCTGCCTCAGTAAGAGCCTCTGCTTCACTCATTCCTTTACTGCCGTCTAAAAAAGCCGCATCTTCTCTTGCCAAGTATCTTCACCTCGTTTTAAATTTTTATAATTACGATACTAGCATAACCCAATCCGGCTTGATTAAATCCTTAAAAATCCAAATAATAAAAGCCTGATTTCACGCAGAATGAAATCAGGCTTAAAAGAAAAATCACATATTCGGCGGCAGAATTTCTATCCAATAACCGTCCGGGTCATTAATGAAATAAATCCCCATCTCTTCATTGATATAGCAGACACAGCCCATCTCCTGATGTTTTTTCAAGGCTGCTGCATAATCATCGGTATGCAGAGCTAAATGAAATTCATTGTCACCTAAATTGTAAGGCTCACTGCGGTCACGCAGCCAGGTCAGCTCTAAAAAATGCGTGTTTTTTCCATCACCCAGATAAACGATAATAAAGCTGCCGTCATCAGCTGTTATTCTGCGAGTTTCTTTTAACCCCAGAGCAACAGCATAAAATTTCAGACTCTTCTCCAAATCCAATACATTAAAGTTGTTATGGTAAAAAGTAAACTGCATTATCTCACTCCCTGTCGGCTAATTGTTTTTTAGCTTTGGCAATAAAACGCTCTACCTGCTCCGGAGCTGTACCGCCTAAGGATTTTCTGACTTTAACACAGTTAGCTACCTTGATGACCTCCAGAATATCCTCAGCAAAAGAAGGAGAATACTCCTGAAACTCAGCTAAAGTCAAATCATCAATGCTTTTTCCGGTCTTAATGCAGTCCAGAACCAGTCGTCCCACGATTTCATGACATTGTCTGAAAGGAATGCCGCGGGCTGCCAGATAATCAGCCACATCAGTAGCATTGACAAACCCTTCTTTAGTAGCAGCATACATCTTATCTGTTCTCACCTTCATGGAAAGCAGCATATCGGTATAGATCTGCAAGGTAGATTTAACTGTTTCCATAGTATCAAACAGGCTTTCCTTGTCCTCCTGCATATCCTTATTATAAGCTAAAGGCAAGGATTTCATAACAGTCAAAAGCTGCATCAGATTGCCGTAAACCCGTCCGGTCTTGCCGCGGACAAGCTCAGCTACATCAGGATTTTTTTTCTGCGGCATGATACTGCTGCCGGTAGAAAAGCCGTCATCCAGCTCAATGAAAGAAAATTCAACCGAGGACCACAGCACCAGCTCTTCACTTAAACGGCTGAGGTGCATCATCATCACAGAAGCGGCTGATAAAAATTCCAGCACAAAATCACGGTCGCTTACTGCATCCAGACTGTTGTCATACACAGCACTGAAATCCAAAAGCTCAGCCACATACTCCCGGTCGATCGGAAAAGAGGTTCCGGCTAAGGCTCCGGCACCCAAAGGCAGCATATCTGCTCTTTTAGCACAGTCAAGCATTCTGCCGTAGTCTCTTTCCAGCATAGCATAATAAGCCATCATATGGTGAGCAAAAAGAATTGGCTGCGCTCTTTGCAGATGAGTATACCCCGGCATAATAACCTCCAGATTATTTTCCGCTACCTCAACAAAGGCCTGCTGCAAATGAGAAATCCCCTGCAGTACCTCTTTGATTTCTTCTTTAACATAAAGATGAACATCCAAAGCGACCTGATCATTCCGGCTTCTCGCTGTATGCAGCTTTCCTCCCAAGGGTCCGATTCTTTCCGTCAAAACCTTTTCAATATTCATATGAATATCTTCCAGCTCAACCTTAAACTCGATTCTGCCGGCTTCAATGTCAGCCAGAATTCCCTTCAGTCCCTGAATTATAGTATCACGTTCCTCAGCAGTTAAAATTCCGACCTTGCCCAGCATAGTAGCATGGGCAATACTGCCCTTGATGTCCTGACGATATAATTTACGGTCAAACTGAATAGAAGCTGTATATTCCTCCACCACCTTAGCCGTAGGTTTAGCAAAACGTCCGCCCCATAATTTCATTAGCTTCTCCTCACTACTTTTTATTTACTTGGTTATAAACCTTAACCGGCAGTCCCCACAGCTCAATAAAGCCAACTGCTGCCTGATGATTAAATTCGTCTTCATTAGTATAAGTGGCTAATTTTTCCTGATAAAGAGCCTGTTCTGATTTTCTGCCCACTACTGTTGCCGTGCCCTTAAATAATTTCATGCGGATCGTTCCGTTGACTGTTTTTTGCACTTCATCATTGAATGCCTGCAAAGCCTTCATCAATGGAGAAAAATACAAGCCGTCATAAACCAGCTCACCGTATTTTTGATCCATTATTTGCTTAAAGTGAATGCTGTCACGCGGATTAGTAAAGGTTTCCAGCTCACGGTGAGCGGCGATTAAAACCTGAGCCGCCGGAGCTTCATAGATTTCTCTTGACTTAATGCCAACCAGACGGTTTTCCAGCTGATCTATCCGGCCTATGCCATGCTTGCCTGCCAACTCATGCAGGGTTTCTATTAAAGTAACTCCGTCCATCGCCTGACCGTTTAATTTTACCGGAATCCCTTCAGCAAAGGTAATTTCAATATATTCCGGAGTATCCGGAGTTTCCGCTACAGGCTTAGTCCATTCATAAGCCTCTTCCGGCGGTTCATTCCATGGGTCTTCCAATACGCCGCATTCGCAGCTGCGTCCCCACAGGTTTTGGTCCACACTGAACGGATTCTTTTTGCCCACAGGTACAGGAATGCCATTAGCCTTAGCATATTCAATAGCTTCTTCCCGCGGCATAGGCTTTTCTCTTTGCGGAGCAATAATTCTTAAAGCAGGATTTAAAGCATGAATAGAAACATCAAAGCGCACCTGATCATTGCCCTTGCCGGTGCAGCCGTGACAAATAGCCACAGCTCCTTCTTTTTCAGCAATATCCACTAAAATCTTAGCAATCAGAGGACGAGCCAGGGCGGTAGCCAAAGGATAAGTATTTTCATAAAGCGCGTTAGCCTTCAAAGCCGGCCACAGATATTCCTCAACAAATTCTTTTCTGGCATCCACCACATGAGCGCCAACCGCTCCGATCTTTAAAGCCTTTTGACGGGCAAACTCATAGTCCTTGCCTTCTCCTACGTCAATAGTTACGGCAACTACATCCAGTCCGTACTGTTCTTTTAACCATTTAATCGCAACAGAGGTATCAAGACCTCCTGAATAAGCTAAAACAACTTTATCCATTATTTTTCCCTCCATAATTCATCTTAAAATCATCTATTAATTTTATCATTTCTCATTGTAAAAGACAAGCTAAATAAGAACAGTCATGATTGCTTTATGAGTATGCATTCTGTTTTCTGCTTCATCAAAAACAAAGGACTGAGGTCCGTCCATAACTTCATCAGTGATTTCCTGACCGCGGACAGCGGGCAGACAATGCAGAACCATCGCATCCGGATTAGCTGCTGCCAAAAGCTGGCTGTTGATTTGATACGGCTGAAAATCCTTTTCTCTCTGTTCCTTTTCCTTTTCATCCCCCATGCTTACCCAAACATCGGTATAAAGCACATCAGCTCCGGAAACCGCAGCAACCGGGTCGCTTACTATCTCTATTTTACTGCCTGTGGCCAGAGCAAACTTCTTAGCCTCTTCCACCAGCTCAGCCTTAGGCTGATACTTAGGAGGGCAGGCACAGGTAAAATGCATGCCGACCTTCGCCGCAGCAATCATCAAAGAATTAGTCACATTGTTGTCCCCGTCACCGATATAGGTCATCTTCAATCCGGCAAGGCTGCCCTTCTTTTCATAAACCGTAAAGAGGTCAGTCAAAGCCTGGGTAGGGTGCGCATAATCAGTTAAAGCATTGATTACCGGCACAGCTGAATACTCAGCCAGCTCAACCACATCAGCATGAGAATAAGCCCGAATCAGGATACAGTCTACATAACGGGAGATAACCCGGGAAGTATCAGGTATAGTTTCCCCTCTGCCCAGCTGCAAATCATTAGAAGATAAAAACAGAGCATGACCGCCTAACTGAAACATGCCGGTTTCAAAGGATACTCTGGTTCTGGTAGAATTTTTTTGAAAGATCATGCCCAGAGTTTTGCCTTTTAAAATAGGACGATATTCGCCCATTTTAGCTTCTAATTTCAAAAGCTCAGTAGTTTTAAGAATCTGTTCAATTTCTTCCTTGCTCAGCTGAGCTATAGTCAAAAGATTTTTTCCCTTCATTTTTACCGCCATTTTTATTTTTCCTCCTTTATTGCCAGCAGCAAGCTTTCCAGGATACTGCTGAATTCATCAACCTCCTGCTTCCCGATAATCAGCGGAGGCAGAAGACGCAAAGTATAATCAGATGTCGCATTTAAAACGAGACCCTTCTGTAAAGCCTTAGCTACTACAGATTTAGCCAAAGGCAGCTTAAGGTCAACTCCCAGCATCAAGCCCTTGCCCCTGATTTCACTGATTAGCCCTGTCTTCTCAGCTATTTTTTCCAGCGACTCAGCAAGATAGCTGCCTGTTTTACGCACATTGTCAAGAAATCCTTCCTCTAAAACAGCCTTAAGCACAATAAGACCCGCCTGACAGGCTAAAGGATTGCCGCCAAAGGTAGTGCCATGGTCGCCCGGCACAAGAATATCGGCTAAATCCTCCTTCAGATAAACAGCACCAATCGGCACTCCTCCGCCAAGCCCTTTGGCCAGGCTGAACAAATCAGGCTCCACTCCATAGGCTTGATAAGCAAACAATTCTCCGGTCCGGCCAATTCCTGTCTGAACCTCATCAAAGATCAAAAGTATTTTATTTTCCGTGCAGAACTCTCTTACTTCCTTCAGATATTCCGTATGACACGGATGCACTCCGCTTTCCCCTAAAATCGGCTCTAAAATAACTGCACAGGTCTCATCATCCGCCAATTCCTTTAAAGCAGCAAAATCATTAAGCGGCGCATAAACAAAGCCCTCCGGCATCGGAGCAAAAGCATCCTGATACTTAGGCTGTCCGGTAGCCGCTAAAGAACCGATAGTCCGGCCATGAAAGGAATTCAGCAGACTGATTACCTTAGTACGCGGTTTGGCAAATCTCGTCTTGCCGTATTTGCGGGCCAGCTTCAGAGCCGCCTCATTAGCCTCAGTTCCGCTGTTGCAGAAAAACACCCGGCCGGGAAAGGCCTGACTGGTTAAGAGCTCTGCCAGCTTAACTGCCGGTTCATTATAGTAATAATTAGACACATGCAAAAGCTTGCCTACCTGCTCCTGCAAGCCCTTTACCTGTGCCGGATGAGCATAGCCAAGTGCATTGACCGCAATGCCGGCTAAAAAGTCAAGATATTTTTTTCCTTCCTGGTCATACAAATAAGCGCCTTCGCCATGCGAGAACACTACCGGAAAACGCTTATAATTTTGCAGCATTACCCTGCTTTCCAAATCCATTAATTCTTGCATTTTCATCACTCCAATACTTGTGTCCCGATACCCTGATGAGTAAATATCTCCAATAAAAGAGAATGATCCATCCGCCCGTCAATAATATGCGCTTTTTTTACTCCTCCGGATACTGCTGTAAGACATGATTCTACTTTAGGAATCATTCCTCCTGCAATCTGACCCTTGGCAATCATCAGCTCTGCCTGCTTGCGCGGCAAAGTAGAAATCAGAGAGTCTTTATCATTATAATCCTGAAAAATTCCCTGCACATCGGTCATCATCACCAGCTTATCCGCCTTCAAGACTGCTGCTAATTTTCCGGCTACATAGTCAGCATTGATATTATAGCTTTCACCGTTTTTCCCTACGCCAATCGAGCAGATAATGGGAATAAAGTCCTTAGCAATTAAAACCTCTACTAATTCGGGATTTATCTCAGTTACATCACCGACAAAGCCCAAATCCCCCTTCGGACTGACTTTCTTCTCCGCAATCAAAAGATTACCGTCCTTGCCGCTGATGCCTACCGCTTTTCCGCCATGCTGATTAAGAAAAGAAACGAGCTCTTTGTTTAATTTACCGGCTAAAACCATTTCGGCGATCTCCATAGTTTCCGCATCAGTCACCCTAAGACCGTCAACAAACTGCGGCTTTTTGCCCATTTTCTCCATAGTCTGGCTGACCATAGGTCCGCCGCCATGAACTACTACGGGATTCATGCCTACATATTTCATTAAAACTATATCCAAAAGCACCTTGCGCTTCAATTCATCACAGGTCATGGCATTGCCGCCGTATTTAATGACTACTGTCTTGCCGTAAAATTCCCGAATATAAGGCAGAGCCTCCACCAAAACCTCTGCTTTTTCCAATGATGTATTCATGTTTTCCACTCCTAACTCCGGTAGCTGCCGTTGATTTTGACATAGTCATAAGAAAAATCACAAGTCCAGGCAGTTACCTCAGCTTGACCCAAATGCAGGTCAACCATAATTATCAATTCCTTTTCCGCCAGAATACGGCTGGCATTTTCCTCACTGAAGGCTATGTTCTGGCCGTTTAAAGCCATAGTTTCCTTTCCGGCCTCTGAAGCAAACACTATTTCTATTTTATCAGGGTCAACCTCTGCTCCGGAATAGCCGACTGCGGCAATAACCCGCCCCCAATTAGCATCCTCGCCAAAAATAGCGGTCTTCACCAAATTAGAGTTAGCAATAGCCATCGCTGTTTTCTTCGCATCAGCTTCCGTCAAGGCACCTTTGACCTGTACTTCTACCAGCTTGGTCGCTCCTTCTCCGTCTTTAGCCATCATCTTCGCC
>JBJDXG010000230.1:0-2732 GCA_051866555.1 bacterium
ATAGGTAGCCTGTTCATCAAATTTACCCTGCTCAAACAGCAGTCTGACAATAGGCACACTCAAAGCCATTAGTCCTGCCCCGGCCGGTATGCAAAGAAAATTAGTCAATCTAAGACCCTCAGATAAGGTTCCGGTCATATCATCCCAGCAGTCCTTAGCCGCCAATTTAGTCAAAGTAGGAAAAATCGCAATTCCTATAGCTGAAGCAAACAATCCATATGGCAATTGAATCAAACGATTAGCAAACCTTAAAGCTGTAATGCTGCCTTCAGAAAGAAAGGAAGCAAAATTTTGGTTGATTACCAGATTAATCTGTACGATAGATAAGCCTATGACGGCCGGCAGCATCAAGCTCCCAATTTTTCTGACTCCGGGATGGTGCAGATCTATTTTAAAATAATAAGATATGCCCCTTCTCCTTAAAGCCAAATACTGCATTAAAGTAGTAGCAGCAGCTCCCAGCACTACCCCGATAGACATCCCCATAATGCCCAGATGCGGTCCGAGGAAAATAATAGCCAGGATAATTCCCGTATTATAAACTACCGAGCCAAAAGCCGGTACTGTAAAATGATCAAAAGAATTAAGCACCCCCATAGCCAGTCCATTCAGCGCATGAAATAAAACTGCCGGAAACATTATCCGGGTTAAAAAAATAGTCAGCTGAAGAGTTTCCCCGCTGAAATTAAGAGCTACTACCGGTACCAGATAATTAGCAAAAATCATACCTAAAATAATAATCGTACCTAAAGCCACCACGACAATATTCATGACAATGCTGGCTACCTTCCAGGCCTCCTCTGTCTCATCCTGCATTATATAATCGGTAAAAACAGGAATAAACGCAGCACTTAATGCTCCGCCAATCAAAAGATAATAAACTAAATCAGGAATCGTAAAAGCAGCAATATAGGCATCGGTCATCCAGTTAGAACCAAACTGCATACCCATGACTGCTTCTCTGACAAAACCCAAAATACGGCTAAGCAGAATAGCAATCATCAAAATACCTGCTGCCTTGGCTATTTTATGACTGTTAGAACTCATTGGACCTCCTTTTATCCATTCCGATTAATTCATCTATTCTTCTCCATAATACCCCCAGATTAAGGTTTTGTAAAGTACTCTTAAGCATAAATTCTGCGTCTGGCAAAAAAGACAGCGAATTTCCTTTAGTCATATCAGAAATTCCATAATAGCTTAAACCTAATCCGAAAAGCAAAAGGAAAAATAACAATAAAATTCCTCGGCTCCAAAAACGCCAATCAGAATTTCTTGAGCTGTATTTCATAGCATTTCCCCCTATTTTTTTACAATATCAGCTAAAACCTGAGCGCAGAAATAAGCCGCATTAGCCACTTCCTCCTGACTGCATTTTTCATCGCCAATTTCCAATAAAACAGCATACGGACTAACATGCTGATTATACCTCGCATCAGCTACAACTATGCCGCGGCAGAGTCCGGGATAGCGCTCATCCATAGCCTGTTTAATCGCTTTATTTAAGGCCAGATTCTGCCGCCAATCAGGATGCCTTAAGCCCATACGGTCTGTCCCCACATCAAGCAGCACCTGAGCGGTCAGCCTGCCGTTTATTTTAGTAACCGGTTTATTCTTGACTCCGCCGTCACGATGCAGATCAATAATCAGCCTTAGACTGGGATATTTACGGACTAATTCCGTAGCCGTCACGCACGACCTGCGGTAGGAATCCCTGAAGGTAGGATAATCATGAATATTTAAGGAATGAACTACTGGTACATTTAAAGCCTCCAAATTCTTCTTCAGCAGACTGCCGACATCTGCAATATTGCCCCGTTTCCCTCCGTGCGTATGGGATAAACCGTACCAGGGAATATAAGATTCTGAAGTATGGGTATGATATATAGCAATTAAAGGATTTTTTCCATCAAGCTCCTTTACCCGCGGCAAATCAGCCTTAACAGACAAAGCTTCCTCTTCCTTGGCTTCTGCTTTTACCAGATTGCTGTTGGCTGCAAAAAGAGGCAGCCCCCGAGCCAGGACCTGTTTTGGCAAATCAGTATGATACGCGATTATTCTGTCTGTTATTTTGCTCAGACAACAGGCTGTCCAATCTTTTAACCGCCATAAAAACATAGCTATAAAAACAATAAAAAGCAAAAGCAAACTATATTTAGTGAATTTTTTTATTTTCTTCAGCATAACAAACCAACCGCCCTTCTTCTTTATCTATATGAAGAAGAGTCAAGCCGTATGTTCAAAAAAATAACCAGTCCGAAAAGGACTGGTTAACGAAGCTCGGTCGGCACAAAGATATCAGCAAGGCCAATTACTATTGAAGCAAGTATTGCTCCGATGATGCTAACCTGCATAGTAGGTATAAAAAACTGTACTAAATAAATAACTACTGCTGATACTAAAAAGCCAATAATACCGCGGGCATGAGGGGTTATTTCCCCGCCAAATATCTTTTCCATGGCAAAGCCCACTACCGCAATTAAAAGCGCCGCTAATAGGGCATTCATAAAGCCTGAAAGATGAAATCCGGGTATCAAAAAGCTGACCACCAGAAGAACTACCGCTGATACTATAAAACGCACTATTGCTCCAAGCATAATATCACCGCCTTTGCACAAATATTTTATCCTGCGCAAAGAAAAAATATGCACTTGAAAAATATAAGATTTCATGATAAAATCCCGTCTTTGACAGTTATGAAGTAAAAAAAGCGCTGTGAAGCCTTAAAATAT
>JBJDXG010000231.1:0-2726 GCA_051866555.1 bacterium
AAAAAGTTTATACTAAGGAGGTAAATCATGGAGTTAATTATTAAAGCCATAATCATCGGCATAGTAGAAGGCATAACTGAATTTCTGCCTGTTTCATCTACCGGACACATGATCATCGTAGGTGACTTCATCAATTTCAAGGGGGCTTTCGCCAATTTATTTGAAATCGTTATTCAACTCGGTGCCATACTGGCAATAGTCGTTCTCTATCATAAGCGTATTTTCAATTCATTCTGCAATTTAGCCCCGGGAAAGCCCGGCTTTATTTTCTGGAAAAATATCCTCACAGCCTTTTTGCCGGCTGCTGTTTTAGGCTTTCTGTTTAAGGATTTTATCGATGCCTATCTGTTCAATACCCTTACTGTAGCTTCAGCCCTAATCGTCGGCGGTGTTCTGCTCTATGTTATGGAAAAAAAATATCAGTTTCAAAGGCATACCACCATTGAAAAGATGACCAGCAAGGAAGCTCTTATTATCGGCTGCTTTCAATGTCTGGCGCTTTGTCCCGGCATGTCCCGCTCCTCATCTACCATCATAGGAGCCTGGGTAGGCGGACTTTCCAATGTTGCCGCAGCTGAATTTTCCTTTTTTCTCGCCCTGCCGACCATGATAGCGGCTTCCGGCTACTCCCTGCTGAAAACCGACCTTGTTCTTTCAGGACTGGAGATAGGCGCTTTAATCACCGGCTTTATCGTTTCCTTTATTGTCGCTCTTATAGTAGTAGACAGCTTTGTTTCTTATTTAAAAAAGAAGCCGATGTATATTTTCGCTTTTTACCGCATCGGTGTTGGTATTCTATTATTAGCTCTCTATTTTTTACATATACTGTAAAAATATAAAAAAGAGTCTGTCGCTTAACAAATTCTTATTCCTTAAAGCGACAGACTCTTTTTCATCATAGATAAAGTTTTTTATTCTTCTACCGAAACTGCCGGAGCACTTTCTTCTGTCATTGGTGCCGGCTCAACAGCTCCCAGCTTTTGTGAAGCAGGAATATTTAATTGTTTAGTATCATTAGCTGCCTGCTGACTGGACTCTGTAATCTCAACCTTTAAAGCTGTTTTTTCTTCTGGGGTTAAGTTTGAATTATCAATATAATCAATTAAATTATTTTTACTTGAATTGTCTTCACTTGGCTTATCTACTGTTAGATGAATGTAATCAAATACCGGATTATCATCACTAGCATGGCTAATTCTAATACAATTGCTGTTTTTTGGACCTTTTGCTGTTAAATACTTCTCTTCTTTATAAGAGTTTATTTTTCCTGTATTAACCAGGGAATCCGCACAGAAAGTGCTTCCCCAATCAGAAGATTCAACAACGATATTACCACTATTAGTAATAACATTATTTTTACTTGTTAACAGATATAAAGTATCATTGGTCTTATCATATTTCCAACCATCCACAGCATAAATATTAACCCCTTCCCCAGCAGATATTGTTCCCTGATTATTAACTGCATTGGCTACTAAACTTACTTCACCACCTTTTCCTGGTATTGCTGTATTAACATTAATAATGCTGGAGGAATCAATATTAATATTATTGCCGGCTTTAGTCATTAAAGAATTTTTCCAATCAAACCAATGTTCTATTTGACCATTATCCTCAAAAACTCTTGTCACGGCAGTATTTTCTCCTGCTCCCAGATAAACCTCATTAGTATTAATCTCTGTTCCTTCAAGATTAATATTGCCACCCAAAATAATTACATTAGGAGATAAACTATCACTTGTTTTTAACTTAGAATTTTTAATATTTATTGTGTTGCTTGCATCAGTATTTTTGACTTGAGTTCTGACAGATTCTTCTCCTTTATATGCAGAATTATTTCTTTTGTCAATCATTTCTTTTCCAGCTAAAATAGCTATATGTCCTTGTCCAGCATTTACCTTAAAGTTATCCATATCAACTGAACTGCCTTTAATATTAACTGACGGCATGTCATCTTTATAATTAACCGTTACTTCTTTTAATTCTACCGTATTTCCCGCACCGGCAAATGCATGATCATCATAAGAAATATTTTCATCATTATCAATATTTCTAATATCAACACGGGTAAACTTATTAGCCGCTTCAACAGCAAAATCATTAGTTGTTGAAGTTAACCCGTTTATAGATATTTTTCCTCCATCAATACCCAAAAAATCATTTGCCCCTGTTGTCAAATTGTTTATCGTAACCTTATTATCTGTAGTATATTCTGCAGTTTCAGTTTCAGTCTCTATTTTCTTACTAATATCTTTAGTAATATTATTATTCATAGCTGTTGCCGCTGCTACCCATATACCGTCTTCGGCATCTCCTATGTTAACATTATTAATATCCACTTTACTGCCAATAACATCAAACTCAAATTTCGTATTTATAGTAACTTCTCCTCCGGTTTCTCCACCAATGGTTACCGTATTGCTTCCATTTGAAGTATAGCTGACTAATTCAGTAAATCCATCATCACCTTCGCTTGGAGAATTAAAAGTAACATTATTTCCGGCTACCAAGGATAAATCTTTTGCCTCCATAGTTACACCCGGTGCTACATTTATACTCTTGCCAACTAAGGTAACATAACCATCAGCCTTCATACCATTAACTTTAATACTTCCGCTGTTGTCATCAGCAAAAGCTAATGTGCCGGCACCATTTACATAGTTATTAAAATCCTCATCTGATAACTTTAAAGTAGAAGCTACAAATGTATTAGCATTAGTCGTAAA
>JBJDXG010000232.1:0-2722 GCA_051866555.1 bacterium
AAATCAGATTTCCTTCGCCTAAAATCTCTTTTTCCGTTTCAGCTGTCGCTAATTCCCTGATTTGCTGCAAATTAAGCTCCGGTGACAAAGCTATCGTCTTTAGCCTCTCTCCTAACTGCTCCTGCCAAAATTGAACGGCTGAGCAGTTAAAAACATTAAAAGGCGTATCCAACACAAGAGGAAAAGAAAATTCCTTTTGCACCAAAGCCATTATTCCCATATTACCTGCCATTACTCCGGAAATACCGCTGGGAGCTAAAAACTCAAACAGCTTTTGCCAAAAGCCAAATTCCGCTGTCTTTAGAATTCTCGGAGTTGCCAGATAAAATTCCTTGCCCCGGCTCAAGACCTCCTCAGCCAATTTGCTGACAGAAACAGCATCCGGCAGTTTAGACTGCCCCAAAAAATCACCGCCGAAATAAATTCTGTCAGCCCCGGAATTCAAAGCCTCCCTGGCCTGTGCAGCATCGCCGGCCAAAACTGCTAATTTCGGTATTTTATAGCTGCTGTCCTTCTGCCAATGCAAAAACCTCTTTTTCGCTTTCTGGTCAGGCAAGGTGTATGCCCTTTGGCTTTCCGCCAAAATCAAATCAGTCAGCTCAGCTAAAGCCTCTCTTCTGGCCTGATTGATTTCACTGACCGGAACCATTAAATCTTCAGCTAAGTCAAGCTCTAACCCCTGCAAATAAAAGACCGTATTGCCTAATTTACCGAGCTGCTGACGCAGATATTGATAATTCAGCGGCTTATTTTTCGCTTTTTCAGCCAAAAAATGAGTTTTGCCATAAGCATTATGACCATGCCTGTCACTTACCAAAAGTACCAGGGGTTCTCCTAAACGTCCATGAACAGTGATATTTACCGGCTCAGTCTGGCTTCCTCCGCTATGCACAAATGATTCCTTTGCCTTTCTCTCCAGCCTTTCATCATAGGTTTTAAAAACCCTGTCACCATTTCTGATCTTACCGCTGACCGACAAGGTTACTCTCATCCCCCGAACTGCCGAAGTCTTTTCCTCTCCATTAAGCCACAGCTTATCTATAGTCTTGCCAACTCTTCCGCCCTGCGAAACCCAGATTTCTATTCCGTCCCCTTTGATCAGATCGTCTTCCAGCTTAATAACTGCTTTCCTGTCCGCATGAGAATACGATTCTATCCTGCCTATATAGGAACCGCGATTGTTCGGCCGGCGATAGCTCATCAGCGAAAGAGAGCTTTTTCCCAACAGATAGTCAGCCGTAAAATCACGATTGAAAATCTGAGCTAAATCCTTACTTTCCTCTTCTGCAACATGAAAATTACCTTCCCCTTCATTAAGCAGACGATCCAGAGCCTGCCGATAGATTCTGACCACTGTTGCTACATACTCCGGCTTCTTCATCCTGCCTTCAATTTTTAAAGAATGCACACCGGCCTGCCGCAGCTGGGGCAGCAATTCTATAGTCTTTAAATCTCTGGGACTCAGCAGATAAGCTCCTGTTTCTTTTTCATTTAAAATCTCCCTTTGATTTTGGTCTACCAGGTGATAAGGCAAACGGCACGGCTGGGCACATCTGCCTCTGTTCCCGCTGCGTCCGCCAATCATACTGCTGAACAGGCACTGCCCGGAATAAGAAACGCATAAAGCGCCATGAGCAAAAACCTCCAGCTCAATTTTACTCCTCCTGCCTATCTCCTTTATCTCTTCCAAAGATAATTCCCGGGAAAGAACCACCCGTTTTACCCCTAAATCCTCTAAATACTTTACCGCAGCCAAATTATGAACCGTCATCTGGGTACTGATATGCAAAGGCAAATCAGGCAGCAGCTCACGAATTAAATGCACAACTCCATGATCCTGAACAATCACCCCATCTACACCAAGAACAAGCAGTTCCTCCAGATAAGCCAATAGCTCAGACAGTTCATTGTCAGCTATTAAAATATTGACCGTAACATAAATCTTGACACCGCGCAAATGAGCATACTCCAAAGCAGTCTTTAATTCCGCCAAAGAAAAGTTGCCGGCAGAGCTGCGGGCATTAAATATCTTGCCTCCCAAATAAACGGCATCCGCCCCATTATCAACAGCCGCTCTAAAACATTTTTCATCTCCAGCCGGAGCTAATAATTCCATCTTTCTCCTCCTTATCCAAGCACTAATCGCAACAAAAAATAAGAGCAGGTAATCCTGCTCTTGTCATAAACCATTACTTTCTCTCAACTCTGGTAAGTCCTGAGCAAGTCACGATCTCCACACCCAAAGACTTAAATTCATCTAAAATCAAATTCATGCCCAGAGAATCACAAGCTATATGACCGGCAACAATTATATTAATATGATTCTTCTCTGCTTCCTTGCGGTTATCATCACTGATGTGCATACAAACAACAGTGCCGATTCCCGCAATAGCCAAACGCTCAAACTGCTCCTTCGGTCCTCCGGTTCCTCCGGTCATATCAATAAATACCTTGCCGCAGCGTCTGTTGCCGTCACCGACAACGATCTTCGGACCGGCACCTGTCTTGACCGCCTTTTGAAACTCAGGAATTGCCTTTAACATTTTAACTACATCCTTAACTGTCTCAGGCTTTACTTCATCAATTTTATCATACAAAAACTTATTTACGCAATTATCAGCTACAGTATGCATCGTCATAAAAGGAAAGCCCAGCAGCTTAGCCGCATCTACCGCCCGATTATGATTAGTCGGCAAAAGCTTGCGCTCTATTTCCGTAATCC
>JBJDXG010000233.1:0-2718 GCA_051866555.1 bacterium
TAAGTCTGTCAGCCTGGCTCATGACAGGGAGGTAATTAATGCTTTGCCTATCAGGTTTAGTTTAGATGGCTGTCAGGGCATAAAAGCTCCTGTGGGAATGTTTGGTCATAATTTAGAACTGGAAGCTCATGTAATAACTGGTGCCGGAGCTGCTATTGCTAATATTGTGAAATGTGTTAATAATGCCGGTCTCTGTATTAAGGAGCTGGTTTTACAGCCTATAGCTTCTGCGGAAGCCGTTTTAACTCAGGCGGAAAAGGACCGCGGAGTTATCCTGATCGATATAGGCGGGGGAACAACGGATATTGCTGTCTTTGAAAAAGGAAGTATTTGTCATTCTGCTATTTTGCCGGTAGGCGGCAATCATGTAAGCAGCGATTTATCTATTGTTCTTGGCATTTCTGCTGCGGCAGCTGAGGAGTTAAAAATACAGCAGGGCAGTGCTTTGAGCTGTCTCATTGATCCCAGAGAGAAAATGGAAATAGAGGGAATCGATGAATGGCAGGAGATAAGGCGGTGTCTTTTAAGTGAGATAATTGAGGCCAGAATGCAGGAGATTTTTCATTTAACTGTTGTTGAAATACATAATGCCGGATATCAGGATTATTTATTATATAACGTTGTAGTTACCGGCGGGTGTGCTCTTTTAAGAGATCTGCCGGCAATGACGGAAAGGCTGTTAGGCGTTTCACTGCGTCTGGGCTTTCCAGAGGATGTAAGCGGATTTCCTTTTTCCAAAGGCAATATAAGCCCTGTTTATTCCACTGCAGTGGGTCTGGCCAGATACGGTTTGTTATATGGCAGTAAAGAACCGGAGGCCGCAGCAGCTGCTGAAGAAATAAAGGAAGAAGAGAAGCCTAAAGTATGGTCTATCATCAGAGAGTGGTTAAAAGGATTTTTTCAAGATAGAGATTAGGGAGGAGAGGTCACTGTGTTTGAATTAGAAATGGATGCAGGTCATTTGGCAATAATAAAAGTAATTGGTGTCGGCGGAGGAGGAAATAATGCCGTTAACCGAATGATTGATGCCGGAGTTAAGGGTATTGAATTTATAGCTGTTAATACAGATGCACAGGTATTGAATACTTCCAGTGCTAATGTAAAGATTCAGATTGGTTCTAAGCTGACCCGCGGTCTGGGTGCAGGTGCTAATCCTGAGATTGGTCAGAAAGCGGCAGAAGAAAGCAAGGATGATATTATGGAAGCACTGCGCGGTGCTGATATGGTCTTTGTAACAGCCGGTATGGGCGGCGGAACAGGTACTGGAGCGGCTCCCGTAGTTGCTGAAATTGCCCGTGAATTGGGAGCTTTAACTGTTGGTGTGGTTACCAAGCCTTTTACCTTTGAAGGACGGAAAAGGATCTCCCAGGCTGAGCAGGGAACAGAGAAGCTAAAGGAAAAAGTAGATGCTTTGATTACTATTCCTAATGACCGCCTGCTTCAGATAGCTGAAAGAAAAACTACAATGGCAGAAGCCTTTAAGATTGCTGATGACATTCTGCGTCAAGGTGTGCAGGGTATATCTGACCTGATTACTATCAGCGGAGAAATTAACCTGGATTTTGCTGATGTCAGAAGCGTTATGGCTGATTCAGGCTCTGCTTTGATGGGAATAGGGGTTATGACCGGAGAGAATAAAGCGATTGAAGCTGTTAAAGCGGCAATTTCCAGCCCGCTTTTAGAAGCCTCGATCCAGGGCGCTAAGGCTGTAATCCTGAATTTTACCGGAGGCTCTGATTTATCTTTATTTGAAGTTAATGAAGCGGCAGAAATAATTCATGAAGTAGCAGACCCGGAGGCGAATATTATCTTTGGTACAGTTATGGATGATGCTTTGAAGGATGAAATTCGCGTTACAGTCATTGCTACCGGTTTTGAGTCAGCTAAGAGCAAAGCGGCTGTGAAGAAAAATAAAATCAACCAGACTGTTTTGGACAGACCGCAGGTAAATAACAACTTAAATATTAATGAAGCTAAGCCGGATATAGGCGTTTTAGAAATACCGCCGTTTTTAAGAAAGAAATAAAAGCTTCTCCCCGAAAAAAGGGGAGAAGTTTTTTTTATCTCGACTTATTTTGCAGACTAAAAAGGTTATAATTAATTGTAATATAATGGCAGGTGATGCTTTGGAAATTTATGCAGATGTTTTATTTCTCATCAACTTTCTGATGAATTATGTCCTGTTATGGGCTACCGGCAGCTTAGGACTAATGTCTGTGAATAAAATCCGTTTGCTGTTGGGCGCTTTGGTCAGTGCCGGTTATTCAATTTTAATTCTTTTGCCTCGATTTTTCTGGGGAAATGCCTGGTGGGCTAAGCTGATTTTTTCTTTATTTTTAATTTTACTGGTTTTTTATCCGCTGAGCCGGGTGAAATATTTACAGCTGATGGTGTATTTTTATTTTACTTCGTTTTTAGCCGGCGGTACGGCTATGGCTCTTTTATTCTGGCGCAGACAGGGACTGCATATTTCTTACGGTATATTGCTGAGTACCTTGTTTTTGTTGATTGTTTTTGTTCTGTGGCTGAAAAGGCGGAATAATGAAAATCAGGCGGTGAATTTCTTATGGTGTACCTTTTATTGGGCTGAGCGGGAGGTTACTCTCAGAGCTTTAGTTGATACGGGAAATCAACTGCACTGCCCTTTCAGCGGCCGGCCGGTCATGGTTGCTGAATATACGGCGGTAGCGGAATTGTTTAAACCTGATTTGCGTTTAG
>JBJDXG010000234.1:0-11764 GCA_051866555.1 bacterium
CCCTCTACGGTAGCTAAAAAATCCATAAACCTCTCCAATGGTCTTTCCAGCTGCTTAGCCACAGCCATTTGAAAGAGCCAATCTACCGTATTCCGGAAGGAATCCAGATTTTTAGCTTCCATAGCCGCATTTAAGCTCTGCATAAAGGAAGCTGCAATCAAAGGCAGCATTGCCGGGTCCACCAGCTGCTGCAAATAATCCTTACCTTGCAGTAAGGGCATTATTTCCGCAGCAATATTTTCCTGTTTTGCTTTTAATTCCGCCAATAAATCAGCTGATATTTCCATCTCACCATTCTCCTTTAACGAATTTGCCCCTGGCCAAAGATAACAAATTTATTAGTAGTCAACTCATCAAGCCCCATAGGACCACGAGTGTGTAATTTCTGAGTACTGATGCCAATTTCAGCGCCTAAACCAAAGACCGAGCCATCAGTAAATCTGGTAGAAGCATTAACATAAACTGCCGCCGCATCAACCTGATCGGTAAAAAGCAGGGCATTGCTGTAATTTTCAGTAATTATCGCTTCTGAATGACCGGTGCCATATTTTTGAATATGCTTGATCGCCTCATTAATATCAGATACAACCTTCACCGCAACTATTAAGTCCAAAAATTCGCTGGCAAAATCCTCCTCAGTAGCCAATTCAGCCTGAGGTAAAATATTTCTTACCCGCTCACAGCCTCTCAGCTCTACTCCTTTTAAACGTTCTGCCAAAAGCGGCAAAAACTGCCCGGCTACCTTTTCATGCACTAAAATGCTTTCCAAAGCATTGCAGACTGCCGGTCTTTGAGTTTTGCCATTATGGGCGATATTTACAGCCATCTCCAAATCAGCATACTCGTCAACATAAAGATGACAATTGCCAATACCGGTTTCGATTACCGGAATGCTGGAATTAGTAACTACTGTCTGGATCAAGCCGGCTCCGCCGCGAGGAATTAAAACATCGATCAGGCCATGCATTTTCATCATTTCCTGAATAGCTGCCCGGTCAGTAGTTTCCACCAACTGAATTGAGCCTGCCGGAATACCGGCCTTCTCAGCCGCCTCAGCAATAATTCCGGCAGTCATAATATTAGAATTAATAGCTTCAGAACCGCCGCGCAGGATAACAGCATTTCCCGATTTCAAGCATAGAGCCGCTGCATCAACCGTAACATTCGGCCTTGATTCATAGATGATGCCTATTACCCCCAAAGGAACTCGCCGCTTGCCAATCATTAAGCCGTTAGGGCGTTTAATTACCGAAGTCATTTTACCTATCGGGTCATCAAGACCGGCTACATCCTCCAGCCCCTGAGCCATGCCCTCAACCCGCTCATGATTAAGCATCAACCGTTCCAGCATAGCTTTAGACAAGCCCTTTTCCTGACCTAAATCCAAATCCTTCTGATTAGCCGCTAAAATATCAGCCTCACGCTCCCTAAGAGCCCGAGCCATTGCCAGCAAAGCCTTATTCTTAACCTCAGTTCCCAAGGAAGCTAAAACAGCTGCTGCCTCCTTAGCCAAAGCTGCTTTTTCTCTTACCTCACTTGCCATTCACTTTCCCCTCCTCAAGCAATACCATATTATCGCGATGAATTACCTCATCATAATCCTTATGCCCCAAAACAGAAAAAATTTCACTGCATTGACAGCCCTTGATTTTCTGCAGCTCCTGATAGGAATAATTAACTAAACCGCGGGCTATTTCCTTCCCGCCTTCATCGAATATTTCCACCGCATCCCCAGCCTCAAAATCTCCTTTTACTTCAATGAGACCGCTGGGTAAAAGACTGGTGCCCCGGGAAAGCAGCGCCTTGACTGCTCCGGAATCAATAATCAGCCGACCATGACGTGTCTGACCGAAAGCCAGCCATCTTTCCCGGCTGTGCAGCTTATATTCCTTAGGCAGAAAATAAGTTCCGATTTCCTCGCCTGAAATAACCTTATTCAGCACCTGCTCCATGCTTCCGTCAGCAATTACCATCCCAATGCCGGAATTAACTGCTATCTTAGCCGCCATGATCTTCGTTATCATTCCGCCTGTCCCGTTTTTGCTGCCGGCACCGCCTGCCAATTCTTCAATCTCCGGCGTTATTTCCTTCACCTCAGTCATTAAGGCTGCTGAAGGATTCACGCGCGGATCAGCAGTATACAAACCGGAAATATCTGAAAGAATGATTAACAGATCAGCATCAACCAGGCTCGCTACCATCGCTGATAAAGTATCATTGTCCCCAAAGCGCAGCTGCTCCACCGCCACCACATCATTTTCATTGATGACCGGTATCATGCCGTAGGCCAAAACAGCCTGCAAAGCATGGCGGGAATTAAGATACCGGTTGCGTTCGTCAAAATCCCCTCTCGACAGAAGCACCTGAGCCGCAGTTTTGCCGTATTCGCTGAAAATCTTCATATAAAACTGCATCAATATGCCCTGCCCCAGAGCCGCCAGAGCCTGCTTATCAGGCAAATTGCGCGGTCTCTTTAAAAGGCCCATTCTGCCCATACCGGCTCCTACTGCACCGGAAGAAACCAAGATAATCTCTTTGCCCTGATTGTGCAAATCAGCCAGCTGACGGACCAATCTCTCTATCCCCGCCAGATTCAAATGACCAGTATCATACGTCAGTGTACTGGTACCAACCTTAACTACAATTCTTTTAAATTTGCGGAAAACTTTCGCCTCTGTTCACCCTGCTTCCCCCTTTATGCATAATGTTCAGTATAATGGAATTCCATTCCCTTAATCTTAACTAAATCGCCCTCGGCAACTCCGGCCTCTCTGAGCGCATCCTCCAGACCAATCTTAGTAAAGGTATACTGCAGTCTTTCCACTGCATCATCATTATCCAGATTAGTCATGGCAATCAGCCTTTCCAATCTCTTGCCGCTTACCAAAAAAACTCCGGCTTCCTGTTTTTCCACCTTAAAGTCACGGATATCATGATATTCTTCCTCCTTGACAATAACCAGCTCTTCTTCATCAGGAATTTCCTTTAAAAGGGTTAAAATCCGATAAAGAAGCGGCTTTATCCCCTCTCCGGTCACGGCTGAGACAGGAAAAATTTCATAACCCTCTCTGACTAATTCAGCCTCAAACTGTGCATAATTCTCCTTACTCTCCGGCATATCCATTTTATTGGCAACTACCAGCTGTTTCTTTTCCGCCAGCTTCTGACTGTACAAGCCCACTTCCTTATTGATTATTCTAAAATCATCCAGCGGCCTTCTTCCGCTCTGTCCTGACATATCAACCAAATGCAAAAGCAGTTTATTTCTCTCCACATGGCGTAAAAATTCATGACCCAGACCGACCCCCTGATGAGCCCCCTCGATGATTCCCGGAATATCAGCCATCAAAAAGCTCTCTCCCTCTTCAAGCTGCACCATCCCCAAATTAGGATGAATAGTCGTAAACGGATAATCAGCAATCTTCGGTCTGGCCTGAGAAACGCGTGATATAAAGGTTGATTTGCCGGCATTAGGAAAACCTAAAAGGCCCACATCAGCCAGAAGCTTCAGCTCAAGCACAAGAGTAAACTCCTGCCCCGGCTCACCCTTTTCTGCAAACTTAGGCGCATTATTCTGCGGAGTCTTAAAGCGGGCATTGCCTCGTCCGCCGCGGCCGCCCTTAGCTATCACTTCCTTTTGACCATGATGCCTTAAATCAGCCATAACCTCACCGGTCTCCTCATTGCGCACTATCGTGCCCGGCGGAACTCTGAGATAGAGATCCTCCGCATTTTTGCCGTGCATATTGCTGCCCATGCCATGCTGTCCTCTTTTAGCTTTAAAATGCTTGCCGTAACGAAAATCCATCAGCGTTCTTAAGCCCTCATCAACCTCCATGATGACACTTCCGCCCCGGCCTCCGTCACCGCCGTTCGGGCCGCCAAAAGCCACATATTTCTCCCGGTGAAAGGCTACCTCACCATTGCCGCCGTCTCCGGCCTTAACATAAATCTTGGCCTTATCTATAAACATCTATCTACCACCTTTATTATCCTTTCTCACCCTTTTATTTTCAAGATTAGCATTAGTTTTCCTGCTTATCCCTTCATAAATACAGAAAAAATAAAACATCTCTGAGAAAAGTCTCAGAGATGTTTTTCTTACATTGCTTCTTCGTCTGTAAAAGGAATTACATTAACGAATTTACCTTTTCTTCCTTTGTTTTGGTAATTTACAATACCATCAACCTTGGAAAATAAAGTATGATCTTTTCCCATACCAACATTTAGTCCTGCATGAATTCTAGTTCCTCTTTGACGAACTAAAATATTGCCGGCGATTACACCTTCGTTAGCATATTTTTTAATTCCAAGCATTTTAGGGTTACTGTCCCGACCATTCTTAGAACTACCAAGACCTTTTTTGTGAGCGAATAATTGCAAATTCATTTTTAATAACATTACAATCCACCTCCTGTTTTCTAATCATCCAAATACAAATATTTAGGATACTGTTTTTTAATTTCCCTTAATCCGGTTAACATTACTTCTACCAGCAGATAAACTAATTCTTTTTCTTTTTCATTCATAGCAGGTAATTCACAGCCAAGATAGCCGTCTTTCACTGTTACCTCCGGCTCAAGACCAATATTTTCAGCAATGCCTAATACGGTAGTCTGTACTAAAGCAGATACCGCTGCACATACTATGTCCTCACCGGGAGGAGCATATCCGGCATGTCCTTTCACCGCAAAAGAAATAATTTCATTATTTCCCTGCCGTTTTACCTGTACTCTAATCATATTAAGCTTCGATTTTTTCTATTTTCAAAGCAGTATATGGCTGTCTGTGACCATATCTTTTTCTGTAATTAGTTTTAGCTTTATATTTGAAAACAAGGATCTTTTTATCTTTAGCTTGTGCTACTGCTGTTGCTGTAACTTTAGCTCCGGCAACCAATGGCTGACCAACCTTTATATCATTTTCTTCAGCAACCATAAGTACTTTATCTAAAGTCACCTGTTCTCCTTCAGCTACCGGCAGTTTTTCTACTCTGACAACATCGCCTTCTGCTACTTTATATTGTTTCCCACCTGTTTCAATAATTGCATACATTCCTGTATCCTCCTTTTATTAGACTCGCTTTCCAAGGCAGCTAATCAGCTTTTGAAGCCTGTTTCATGCGGTTTTCAGCAACTGAAAACAGCTGCTTACATTATATCATTATACTTATTTGGGCAATTGTTGTCAAGAATTAATTCAAAGAAGCTATTTTCGCCTTAGCAAAGGTACGATAAACCTCAGTTATCTCTACATTAACCTTTTCTCCCAGCAAAACAGCACCCTTTTCAATTTCCAGAACATAACCGTTCAGCCTGGCCAGACCGTTTCGCGGATAAGCCATATGTACCTCTTCTATCTCCACTAAAAGGATCTGCCCTTTCTTTACCGGCAAGGACAACGCCTCTACTTCCTTCTTGCTGCCCCAGGTTATAATCTTGACCTCATCCAGCTCCGCATTGCTGATGCCCTTTATATAAATATTCTTAGCAATTCTTTCCTCCAGCCTTTTTAAATAGCTGCCGCAGGGGCCGATTAGAAATCCGGCAATAATAGGATTCAAACCAATCAAAATAGCTTCAGCCTGAACATTTTGCGCCAGCCTTTCAATTTCCCGCTGCGCATTAATAACCAGAGTTTCTTCCCCTAAAATCTTGCCTCTGCCCTCACAGTAAGGACAGGGCTTCTGCAACAGACTGGTAAGAGAAGGCCGTTCCTTTTTTCTGGTCATCTCCACCAGACCAAGCTTAGTCAAGCCAAGCACTATGGTTTTGACCCTGTCCTTCTTCGCTTCCTCCTTTAAAAAATTTAAGACTATCTCCTGGTCAGCCAAGCTTTCCATATCAATAAAATCAATAATGATAATCCCGCCAATGCTTTTTAAGCGAATTTGGCGCAGTATTTCCTTCGCTGCCTCCAGATTGGTTTTTAAAATAGTTTCTGCCAGAGAATCACGTCCTACAAATTTACCGGTATTAACATCAATTACCGTCAAAGCCTCGGTTTCATCAAAAATAAGATAGCTGCCGGATTTAAGCCAAATCTTCCTTCTTAAAGCCTTGCTCAGCTCATGCTCTACCCCGGAAGCACGAAATAGATCCTGCTCCTCACGATAAACCAGCTTGTCAAGCAGCCGCGGCTCATAAACCTTAATAAAGTCATACAGCTCCTCATATTTAGCTCTGGAATCAACAACAATGCGATATGTTTCCTCATTAAAATAATCACGGATAACGCGATAAATTATATCAACATCCTGATAGACCAAACGAGCAGCTTTGCTGACCCGGCTCTTTCTTTGAATCTGCTCCCACAGCTGGAGCAGAAAATACAGATCCCGCCGCAATTCCTCCAAATTCTGACCGTTCGCCGCCGTACGCAGAATAACTCCCATGCCTTCAGGCTTTACCTCTTCAATCAGCTGCTTTAAGCGCGAGCGTTCCTCTTCATCCTCAATGCGGCGTGAAATTCCTATATAATCCACCTCAGGCATCAAAACTAAATATTTGCCCGGCAAGGTTATCTGTCCGGTAATTCTGGCACCCTTAGTGCCGATAGCCTCCTTAACTATCTGAACTAAAATTTCATGACCCTTCTTTAAGACCCGTTCAATGGGCAGACCATTTTGTTCCTCTGTGCGCAGCAAATCGTCGCCGTATAAAAAGCCGTTTTTCTCTAAACCGATATCAACAAAAGCCGCTCCCATACCGGGCAGTACATTCTCTACTCTTCCCTTGTAGATATTGCCCACCACAGTTTTATATACCTCACGCTCAAAAAATATCTCGGCTAAATGGCCGTCTTCTTTAAGCGCCACTCTTGTTTCTTCCTGACCGGCATTGATCAAAATCTCCCGCATCTATTCCACCTCACCGCTGATAAGAGGCTGATACGCTTTCCCCTTACTGCAATACAAGCCTGTTCTCACTAGCTGATAATCAGCCAAAACAAGGCCCGCATATTTTTCCAGGGCCTGCAAAACCTCCTGCGGTCTGAGATTGCCTCTGCTGCCAGCAGAAGCCAACAGGGACAGCTTTACCTCATCAGACTCTTTTTCCGCAGCCAAGTCTAAAATAAACTCAGCAATATTCAGCTCTCTTAAGCCCTTTTTCCCGTCCCGAACAATTATGACCTCCTGCCGCTGCAATAGCGCTGCTATCCCTTTTTGCCAGGCAGATAAATCCTGCTCACTCCGGCCCCGAAAAATATAGGCAGCAGCCGTTACCTGAGCCATAGCCGGTTCTTCGTCGTCTGCCAAAGCCGCCAGCTGCAAAACCCTAATACCGGAAGGAAGCACCTGATTTAAAAGCTCTGCTCCTTTCGCACAATCAATCTCATGCACCACCTCTAAATCCAGATATTCGGCACAGCTGGCCACTCCCAAAGCGAGTGCCTGAGCAAAGGACATTTTAGGATGCGGATTAAAGCCGGCTGAAAAAGCCAGCCTTAACCCTGCCCGGCGCAAAGCACGCTCCCAGGTACGCATCAAATCCAAATGAGAAATATACACCGCTAAACCATCCTTAGCAAATTTAATCCTGTAACGCATCTACTGTTTCACCTCCGGCCAAATTAACCTTTACCTGACGCTGAGCACAAATCCCACAGCCAGTACATTTTTTATTTATCCGGCAGTCCGGAGTTAATTCACCGACTAAGGACTTTTGGTACTCACGAGCTAAAAATTTCTTGCTCACCCCGCAGTCAATATGATCCCAAGGCAACGGGTCAGTAAGCTGCAGTTCACGGTAAGCAAATCTCTCCGGCTCTATACCTGTATCCTGAAAAGCCTGAATCCAGGCTTCATAGTTAAAATGCTCCTGCCACGAATCAAATTTACAGCCTAATTCCCAGGCCCGGTATAAGACCTTGCCTAACCGCCTGTCGCCTTTAGCCACTACCGCCTCCAAGAAGCTTAAATTGCCCTCATGCCAGTTATAAATAATATTTTTCGAACGCAGTCTGGCCATTAAATACTTCTGCTTACGGGAAAATTCCTCTAAAGATACCTGCGGTACCCACTGAAACGGAGTATCAGGCTTAGGCACAAAGCAGGAAGTGCTTACCGTAATTTTTACCGGTATTTTCAGCTTTTTCTCTCTTCTGATCCTTTCACCCAAGGCAGCAACCTGATGGGCAAGCTCCGCAATTCCATCAAGGTCTTCATCAGTTTCAGTCGGCAGCCCAATCATAAAATATAATTTCAGCTTCAGCCAGCCGGAACGAAAGGCACTTTCCGCTGCCCGCAGCAGATCCTCCTCGGTTACCCCCTTATTGATAACATCGCGCAGACGCTGAGTTCCCGCTTCCGGAGCAAAGGTAAGACCGGTTTTTCTTACCTCCTGAACCTTTTGCGCTAAATCAACCGAAAAGGAATCTATCCTTAAGGAAGGCAGTGATACACCAACACGGTCCTCCCTGTATTCAGCCAGCAAGCCTGCCACCAATTGCGGCAGACAGCTGTAATCACTCGTGCTGAGTGAGGACAAGGAAATCTCATTATAGCCTGTACTTTTTACCAGCTTGTCAGCCAGCTGCAAAAGCTTCTCCGGCTTACGCTCCCTTACCGGCCGATAAATAATTCCGGCCTGACAGAAACGACAGCCCCGGCTGCATCCCCTCTGCACCTCCAAGGTGATCCGGTCATGCACGACCTCGGTTGAAGGAACGACAAATGACTCAGGATAATAAGCCTCATTCAGGTCGGCAACGATTGACCTTTTAACCGGATAAGACACATACTCAGCTTTAGGCTCCAGCTTTAAAAAATTGCCGCAAGCATCATAAAATGTTTCATAGAATTGAGGAACGTAAACTCCCTCCATCTGACTCGCCGCACGCAAAAGCTCTGCCTTGGACCAGTCAGGATGCTCTTTTTTTAAACAGAAAAGGTCTGCCAAAGATTCCTCACCATCACCAATTAAAAATAGATCAATAAAATCAGCCAACGGCTCAGGATGAAAAGCACCAGGACCTCCCGCAATAACCAAAGGCATACTCTCATCCCGCTCTTTACTCCATAAAGGTATCCCGGCCAAGCTAAGACAATTAAGAATATTAGTGTAGCTCATTTCATACTGTAAAGTAAAGCCAACAAAATCAAATTCCCTGACAGGCTTTTTAGACTCTAAACTATAAAGCAAAACACCTGCCTTACGCATCTCATTTTCCATATCCGGCCAAGGAGCATAAACTCTTTCCGCCAATAAATCATCATGCTCATTAATTAAATGATAAAGTATTTTTAAGCCTAAATGAGACATCCCCACCTCATACACATCTGGAAAAACCAAAGCCGCTTTTACCCGGCAGGAATCCCAGTCCTTATGCACCGCATTCCATTCCCCGTCAACATAACGGGCAGGCTTATTAACCTTAGGCAGTATTTTTTTCAATTTATCTTGCACATTATTTTCCTCCCTTTAAGCAAAAAAGAGGGGCGCCCCCCTCATTGGCTCTCAATGTCTATAAAAATATCCTTCTTCGGTTCCTTAGGAGCAATCATTTTTACCTGCATAAGCTCAGCTAGCTGTTCCCAATTTTCTTTATTGAGCACAGTTTCGATTTCAGGACGCAGCTTCCGCCATTTATCTTCATAAGAATAAGGTTCATGCAAAAAATAGTCAACCAAATCCACAGTTTTCCGGCCCCATTCAGTTTTACTGTAATCAGCTAATAAAAACATAGTAAGCAAAAAAAGGCTTATTAAATATCGCAGCAAAGTATCAACCTCCTTTGTGGCTACTATATTAGATTAACCAATATTTTATACATTTAAAACAAAATCTTCTGCCTGCGCATCCCCACATTAAGTAAGATTCCCAAGGCAATCATATTAGTCAACATAGAGCTTCCGCCATAGCTCATAAAGAACAAAGGCAGACCGGTTACCGGCATAATGCCTGAATTCATCCCAATATTGACCAGTAAATGGAACAACAGCATAGAAATAATACCTACCGCCAGCAAAGTTCCATAGTTGTCTTTAGCCTCTGAAGCAATCAGCATACCGCGCCAGATAACAACAAAATATAAACCTAATAAAAATAAAACCCCTACAAAGCCCAATTCTTCAGCTAAAACAGCAAAAATAAAATCAGTATGATGTTCAGGCAGAAAATTTAATTGGCTCTGCGTACCGCTGAACAGCCCCTGTCCCCACAAGCCGCCGGAACCAATAGCAATTTTAGACTGAATGATATGATAGCCTGACCCGGTAGGGTCAACATTAGGATCTAAAAATACCATAATTCTTTTCTTTTGATAGTCCTTCAGAAAATGCCAAAAAACAGGCAGCAAACAGATTCCGGTCGTGATTACTCCGGCCAATATCTTCCAGTTTATACCTGCTACCAAAACCATCCCAAAAAATATAGCAATAAATACCAGAGAAGTCCCCAAATCAGGCTGCTTCATAATTAAAACCATAGGAATAGCTATATGCGCCAATATAGGCAGCAAATCACGCAGGGTATTCAATTCACCGATTCTGTCTTCCAGGGTTGTCGCCAAAGTTATAATAATAAAAATTTTAGCAAATTCCGACGGCTGAAAAGCAAAAGGCCCAATATCAATCCAACGCTGAGCCCCTAAGCTGGTCTTGCCTATAACCAAAACAGAAGCTAAAATAATAAGATTAAGAATATATATCTTTCCAGCATATTTGGAAAAATTGCGATAATCTATGCTGATAGTAAAAAACATAGCCAATGCGCCAATAATAAACCATAAAATCTGTCTCTTAACAAAAAAGAAAGGATCTCCATTATTATCTCCATAGTTAGCATGAGTCGCACTATAGATCATCAGTATACCGGTTGCTACTATTGATATAATTGCCGCAAGCATATAAAAATCAAGATTTTTTAACAATCTTCTTTCCAAAAACATTTCCTTACTCCTTTCTTCTCTATATTATATAACAGATTGAACTTAACGTCTAGAAAAAGAAAAGAGGCTTGCGCCTCTAAATATTCTGCCTTTTCATTTGTCGTACAGGAATATTAGCTATTAAAGCCATGGAATCATTGCTGCTGTCTAAATTGACCTCCAGCTCATCCTTATTTATCTCCATATACTTAGATATAACCGCAATCAATTCTTCTTTTAATACCGCTAAAAGATTGGGAGATAAGCTAGCCCGATCATGAACCAAAACGAGACGCAAGCGTTCCTTAGCTGTCACCTTACTGGCTGCACTCTGTTCTTTGCTAAACAATTTATTGAAAAAATCCAATGTCCTCCCCCCTCACTTTTTTCAGTTAAAACCAATTATTTTCTTCAGCTTGCCTAAAATGCCTTCCTCAACATGCAAGTCCATAAAAGGCACATCCTTACCCATAATTCTCTCTACAATATTACGATAAGCCTGAGCTGCCTTAGAATACTCATTGAGTATTATCGGCTCACCCTTATTAGTGGAGATAATGACCTCTTCATCATCAGGTATTTCTCCTAAAAGCTTCACCTGAAGCTCTTCCATAATATCATTGGTGCTGAGCATATGCTGCCGGGAAACCATTTTCGGTCTTACCTTATTAACGATCAGACTTATCTTATCCTTTCCTTCACTAGTCAAAAGTCCTACTACTCTGTCCGCATCACGAACCGCTGAAAATTCAGGATTAGTAACAATTATTGCTTCATCAGCCGCAATTACGGCATTTTTAAAGCCCTGCTCTATCCCGGCAGGACAGTCTACCAGAACATAATCAAATTCAAAATCCTCCAGCAGACGACGGCATACCTCCTGCATCTGTTCAGG
>JBJDXG010000235.1:0-2701 GCA_051866555.1 bacterium
TTTTAGCCAATCTTTTTTTGGGCTTTAATCTTTTGGTTTATATTTTTTTATTGTTTAAATATCTGCCCGGTACTCTGCCTTGGGCTGTTAAATTTTCTTTTATCGTCTGTTCTTTTTTGCCGCAGGCTTTGGCCTTTTATTTACTGATAAAATAAGGAGCTGAAAAAAATGATAGATCCGATTGCCTTTCGCCTTGGGCCGTTTATGATTCACTGGTATGGCATTATTTTGACCAGTGCTATGCTTCTGGGGGTTTTTCTTGCCGGCAGGCAGGCAGTAAAACAGCAGATTGACCCTGAACATATCTATAATCTCGGCATTCTTCTGATACCCTTGTCGGTAATAGGAGCCAGAATTTATTATGTTATATTTAACTGGTCTTATTACAGATTAAATCCCGGAGAGATCATAGCTGTCTGGCATGGCGGCCTGGCTATTCACGGCGGAGTAATAACCGGTCTGCTTGTCGGTTATGCCTACTGCCGCTGGCAGAAGCTGCATTTTGGCTTGATGTGTGATTTGTTTGCTCCCAGCCTTATTCTGGGGCAGGCTATTGGCCGCTGGGGCAATTTTGTCAATCAGGAGGCCTACGGGAGGGAAACAGATCTGCCCTGGGCTATGTATATTGACGGGGCCTACCGTCATCCTACTTTTCTTTATGAATCGCTCTGGAATATAGGGGTATTTCTTTTTTTGCTTTGGCAGCGGAAAAACAACCGCAGCTTAAAAGAGGGAGATTTATTTTTGCTTTATGTTATGGGCTATTCTGTCGGACGTTTTTTCATTGAAGGGCTCCGGACCGACAGCCTGCTGCTGGGCTCTTTAAGGATGGCTCAGGTAGTGAGCCTGACAGGTCTGGCAGCTGCTGCTGTTTGGTTTTATTGGCGTCATTGTAAACGATCTCAGGCTTAAATGAGGTTGTTTTTGGAGGAGTAAATGAAAAATAATTTTAAATTAAATTTTAAGCTGTCTATTATTGTTGCTTTTATAGTTATCTGTCTGTTTTTCTTTTTCTATTTGATTAAAAAACAATTTTATCTGCCGCAAATGACGCTTTACAGCAGCATTATGATTTTTACTTCTTTATGTATCTTATTTATCTCTTTGATTTCCCTATTTTTTAATTATTTTAAGGAATTTAAACAGGAAAAGGCTTTGCTGAAGCAGGAAAATGAGGCTTGGAAGGAGCTTTTGCGTTTGGCTTTGAAAAATACGAGCCTTTCTGAATTTTATTACTACCCTAAAGAAGCCAGGGTTGTGATTCCAGAGAGTACCAGTGAGTATTATGAGTGTGCTTCTGCTTATGATAATATGCCTGAGAGCTTTGCTGAAGCTTTTGTTGCTGCTGAGGACAGAGCTGTTTATTGTGCTATGTATGAGAAAATCAATAAGGGTGAATCGGCTGCGGAAGCTGTTTTCCGCAATAAATATTATACTAAATGGTGTAAGGTCAATCTGACTGTGATTACGTATGACCAGGAGGGCAATCCGGAATATGTTGTCGGAGCGGTGGAGGACATTACAGAGCAGGTTAACCGGGAACGCTCGCTGCAGCTTAGTGAGATAGTGCAGAAGCTTAATAATGAGTATTTCGGCATTTATTATCTTGATTTGACTGCTCATACCTATGAGATGGTGCGCTGCAATGAGACTATAGCAGAGAAAATAGGACTGAAAAGCAAAAAGGATTTCCGTCAGGTAATTGCCAGCTATATCAGTGTGTTCGTTCATCCTGATGATAAGGAGGATATTACGAGCTTTCTCAAGGAAAGCGGTATGGTTAAGGCGCTTTTGTTGAATAATTGTGATGTCAGCAAAATTTATCGGCGGATTAAATCTGATACCGACTATGAGTGGATGGAGTTTCGCCTGATTGTCGGCAAGAAGGAGAATAATTCTATAAAGACGGTTCTTTTGGCTATCCGCAGCATTAATCGGCAGATCTGTCAGGAAAAAGAAAATCGTCTTCTTTTGGAAAATGCCCTGCAACAGGCGAAAACTGCCAGTATTGCTAAGAGTGAATTTTTATCGCGTATGAGCCATGAGATCAGAACTCCTTTGAACGGCATCATGGGGATGACGGAAATTGCTTTGCGCAGTACAGATGATCAAAAAAAGCTGACTGACTGTTTATATAAGGTTAAGGCTTCTTCTCAGCACTTACTGCTTTTGCTCAATGATATACTGGACATGGCTAAAATTGAAAGCGGTAAGCTGGAAATCAAAAATGAAAAATTTAATCTTAAACTGCTGCTAAAATCGCTTGAGGATCTTTTTATAAGCCAGGCTAAAGCGAAGCTGATTGATTATCAGGTAATAGCGGAAAACGGTTTGCCGGAGCTTTTGCTGGGTGATGCTTTAAGACTTAAGCAGATTTTAGTCAATCTTTTGTCTAATGCCTTGAAATTTACGCCTGAGAAGGGCAGTGTAACGCTTGCAGTCTGTAAATATAAGATTTATAACCGAAAAATATTTCTGCGTTTTACGGTAAAGGATACAGGCTGCGGTATAGCTAAAGAGGACTGTGAACGCATTTTTGACAGCTTTGAACAGGCAAAGGACGGTTCAAAGCAGGGCGGAACCGGTCTGGGCCTTACGATTACCAAGCGTTTTGTCGGCTTAATGGGCGGAACGATCATGGTTGACCTATCTCTGACGGGGCGGCATTCAGCTTCAGGAGCAGGCATACTCTCAGTTCTGT
>JBJDXG010000236.1:0-2684 GCA_051866555.1 bacterium
CAATTCATAGGCCATACCGGTTTCCGGTTTTAAAAAGCCTACCATATCGCGCCATTGATCTTCTGAGAAGTGTACCCCTAAATAAGCCATTAAAGCCTGATAATGATTAGGATTCTGATCATTAGGCGTAAAATAATGACTGGCCCATTTAGTATAATGTGCTACCGTAGGGGGTCTGAATACCCGGCTGGCACTTGCATATAAGGTATCCTTAGGAGTAAGCTGATAAGTAAAGCTCATCTTAGGACTAAATTCATTTTTGCTTTCTTCCAATTTAGTATTATTAGCAAAATACCGATTGGAATCCATTTGATAATTGTCATACCGCAAGCCTAAAGTCAGCAGAGCTTTTTCATTTAAACGCCAGTTATCCTGAACAAAAATCCCTAAAAGTCCCGTATCCAGATTAGTTGCTCCGGTTTTCAGCCCGGTCCACTGAGTAAGAGTATAGGTAGTAAAATCCATCTTTTTATATTCATTGCCGTAGAGAATTTCATGATTTTTAATTCTTACTTTATTCTGCCAATTATAGCCTGTATTTTTTATCTCATGGCTGGTTCCCAAATACATAATATTTTGGCCCTTATTGCTGCGATTATAATATTCATTGCGATCCTGCCGATTTTGATAAACGCTGGCTTTGAAATCGTCTTTATTATAGCTCAGACTAACGTTATCGGTTTTCCAATGCCGGTAACTGCCATCCTGCCAGCCCTGAGGTGCTGCGGCAGTTATCGGATAAGAAGGATCATAGTCTTTATTTTTAGGATCATTGCCTGTTATAATCCCTTCCTTTTTATCCATATGAAAATAAGCTAAACGCAGATTTTCATTATCAGCCAGATTATAGGTAAGACCAAGATTAATATCCTTCAGGTCAGTCCAGTTATTGCGGTAATAGCCGTCACTGTCACGTTTATCAGCCGCCAGACTCCAGGACAGCCTGCCATCATCAGTTGTTCCCTGATTAGCAATGCTGTACTTTTTATTGGACCAGCTGCCTAAACTGTATTTCAATGAGGTTCTCATTTCTCCGGCACGTTCCTGAGTAATGATATTGATAACACCGCCCCAGGTGCCGCTGTAAACCACCGAACCAGAGCCTCTGATAACTTCAATTTTCTTTACATTGCTTACTGGTATGGAATCCCACTCCAATTCTCTGCCCCTGGCTATTTCCCCCTGATTTTCTACCACATTGCCATTGATAGCTACTAAAACCCGGTCATTGCTCGCCCCTCTTAAACTGATCTTAGTACCGGAATTTTGACTGCTGGTAACTACAACGCCAGGCACATCACGCAAAAGATCGGTTACACTGTTAAACTGCCCGGCATCGATCTTATCCTTCATATTAATTGAAGTAATGCGGTCATTTTCCGAATCATGCTTTATCGCACTGTCGGTTACTACAATTGTCTCCAGCGCAAATTCTGGAAAATCATCGGCATAAGCCAAAGCATTATAACTAAAAAGAATCGCCACGACCATTAACCAAATTGTTTTCTGCATAATTCCACTCCTCATTTTAAGTTTATCTATAAAAAAACCATGAAAATCAGTAAAATATTTTACTAACCTTCATGGTTATTGCTTTCATTTTCAAATGAATGCTTTAATTCAATGAAAATATTTTTATTTTTTTCCGCAATCTTAACTAATTTTTTAGTACACTCATGCTGGGGATTATTCAGCACAGAAATCGTCTTTCCCTGTTCAACCAATACTCCCTGATGAATGACTAAAATTCTGTCACAAAGGTACTCCGCTGATAACAGATCGTGAGTAACCAGCAATATCGTCATCTGCCATTCCTGCCGCAGTCTTGCCAACAGATTAAGAATATCAGCCTGTACCGCCATGTCCAGCATAGAGGTTGGCTCATCAGCAATCAGCAGGCTGGGCTTTAAAATCAAGGCTCTGGCTAAAGCCACTCTCTGTCTCTGCCCGCCGCTCAACTGTCCGGGATATCTTTCCCCATATTCCTGACCTAAAGAAACTATATCCAGCACTTCATTTACTGCTGAAGCCAGTTCATCCAGCTTAATTTTCTTATTTTGCAGCAAAAGAGGTTCTGCTATGATTTCTTTAACCCGCATTTTTTTATACAAAGCAGCATAGGGATTTTGAAACACCATCTGAACCAAAAAAGGTCTTTTTTTCTCTTTTTCCAGCCAGATAATATTACCGGAATCAGCCGTTTCCAAATCAGCAATAATTCTGGCTAAAGTCGTCTTGCCGCTGCCCGATTCCCCAATCAGCCCAACAATCTCTCCTTTAGATAAAGAAAAATTTATTCCCTGCAAAACCCTTTTCGAACTCATTTTTTTAGAGGAAAAGCTTTTCGCCACCCCATCAACAGTTAACACTAACATTATTGCTTTTCCTCAACGACCAAAATGAATGCAGCAGCTTTTGCGTATATATTTCTCTGGGCTGCCAAAATAAAGAATGGCAGGAACCCTGCTCAATCATATGCCCATGATTCATCACACTGATATTGCCGCACGTTCTGGCTACTACTCCCATATCGTGTGAAATGAGCAATAAAGAAGTCTGCCCGCTTTTTTGCAGCCGGTTAAACAGCTGTATGATCTGCTCCTGGGAAGACACATCAAGCGAATTAGTCGGCTCATCAGCAATTATCAGCTGCGGCTTAAGCAGATAGGCCATAGCAATAGCCA
>JBJDXG010000237.1:0-2681 GCA_051866555.1 bacterium
TATGTATGTATCCTTTAATGAAATGTCTAATGAAATGAAAAATATTACTCAGGGGGGCAATTCTGTTGAAGGGACTTCCGTTGATTTAATAAATCCAAATGATAATAAGGTGCAGGATGTATCTTCTAT
Source organism: bacterium (assembly GCA_051866555.1). GTDB lineage: Bacteria > Bacillota > JBJDXG01 > JBJDXG01 > JBJDXG01 > JBJDXG01. The sequence goes on from JBJDXG010000237.1 coordinate 130, forward strand.
TACGGAGCAGATAGGCAAAAATGATAATCCTAAGAATAACATTGATAACCCGGTTATAAATCCTTATGACTTTATTCCTTCCGGACCAAATAATATTGTTTTCGGAGATTGGAATTTAACGAAAGGAGAAAATTATAATTATTTAGATAACATCAAACAATTTGGTGATATAACTTCAAATGGGTCGATGACTGTTTTAAATAATGCTAATTCAGGAGCTAATGACTATACTGAAATTTCCAGAACAATGTTTGTTCCTAATGGAACAGGGGTACTTAATTTTAATGTTATTTCAGATTTTGTAACTAATGAGTGGCCGGATTGGTGGGGCACTCAGTTCAATGATAAAGCTGAGATTATATTAAAGACGCCGTCTGGAGCGTATACAATTCCTTATAGTTTAAATGATTCTAAATTTTATGATTATATAGGGGTAAGTGGATTACCTGCGCCTATGTACCCTAATGGAGGACACTTAGGCTTTGTGACAAGTCCGTATAATATACCTATGTTTAATCAAGGAGGACAAACTTTGGAATTAATCTTAAGAGTTTATAATATAGGTGATAATCTGTATCCAAGTGCGGTTATTTTAAAATAAAATTTGGTATTAGAAAGTTTTAAAAGTAAGTTTATTTTGGTTTGCAGTATGAATTTAAATTTAGAATAATTTTAGGATACCTCACGCTGATGTGGGGTATTCTTTTCTTATACAGCAATCATGGAAGAGGTTGAAGGATGGATAAAAAAATAGAGGAGCTTCTAAATTTATTAAAGGAAAATAACCGCAGGCTGGCTTTCCTTAGACTGGGAGATTATCTTGCTTACTTGAATAATCCCTGGAAATTGTTATATCATAATTTCCTGGGAGGGGTTGCCCGGGGAGTGGGGATTGCTCTGGGCGCTACTTTAATAGCTGCTTTAATCATGTATAGCTTAAGCAAGATGGTTACTCTGCCGCTGATTGGGCAGTATATTGCGGAAATCGTTCGGATAGTTGAGCTTTATTTAAGCCAAAAATAGATAGTTACTTGCGACGGGATAATTTTTTATGATAAAATAAAATGATTATTGAATGATTGGAGAAGAATAATGAATAAAAATATCTTTTTTTGGCTGATTGCCGGCTTGGTGTTATTTTCAGACCAAGGGGTTAAATTTCTGGTTCAAAGCTTAATGTATGAAGGGCAGACGGTGCCTGTGCTTGGTTCTTTTTTTCATTTTACTTATATTTTAAATCCGGGAGCGGCTTTTGGGATGTTTGCTTATAAAACCTGGATGTTGATTTGTTTAGCTGGCTTGGTTATTGCGGCAGTTATTGTTTTTTATCGCAGAATAATGGAGCAAGCTGCTGTTATCCGTTTGGCTTTATCTTTGGAAATGGCGGGAACGATGGGGAATTTATTGGATCGCTTAAGACTTGGTTATGTGGTTGATTTTCTTGATTTTCGTATTTGGCCGATATTTAATATTGCTGATATAGCAATCGTGACAGGGGTAGGGCTATTATTTTATTATTTAATATTTTTAGATGAGAAGGCAGATAAAGAGTATGGAAAAATTTGATTTTGAAGTTTTAGAGAGTGAATGCGGCGGGAGAATTGACCATTTTTTAGTGCAAAAGACTGATCTAAGCCGTTCTCGTCTGCAAAAATTGATAAGTGATGATTTAGTCAGGTTAAATGGCCAAAAGGTTAAAGCTAATCATAGGGTAAATACAGGGGATCGGATTACGGTTGAGATGCCTTTGGTGAAGCCCCTGGAGGCAGAGGCGGAGGATATTCCTTTAGATATAATATATGAGGATAAGGATTTATTAGTAGTTAATAAGCCGCAGGGAATGGTTGTTCATCCGGCCTGCGGCAATGAGCATGGAACGCTGGTTAATGCTTTGCTGTTCCATTGCCGGGATCTTTCCGGAATTGGCGGAGTTATCCGACCGGGAATTGTACACCGCCTGGACAAGGATACTTCCGGCCTTCTGATGGTGGCAAAAAATGACCAGACCCATTTAGCGCTGGCTGAACAGATAAAGGAAAGGTCGGTTGAGAAAATATATTTAACTTTGGTTCATGGCCGTTTGAAGGAAGATAGGGGGACCATCAAGGCTGCCATCGGACGGCATCCGACTGACCGCAAGAAAATGGCAGTGCGTTTTGATGGGCGGGAAGCGGTAACGCATTATGAAGTATTGCAGTATTTAAAGGATTATAGCTATTTGCAGATAAAACTGGAAACTGGCAGAACGCATCAGATCAGGGTACATATGGCCTATATAAATCATCCTGTAGTTGGAGACCAGGTGTACAGCCGGAGTAACCGTTTTCATTTAGCCGGGCAGTTCCTGCATGCCTATAAGCTTTCTTTTATCCATCCAGCGACTAAGGAAAGGCTGTGCTTTACTGTGCCCTTGCCTGATGAGATGCAAAGGGTTTTAAATTATTTAGAAAAAAACAGATAAAAAATTCATAAAAACTATTGACAAGGAATATTGCGGTATGGTATTATATAAAAGTCGCCGAGGGGCGGCGGTGGTCTTTGAAAACTAAACA
>JBJDXG010000238.1:0-11666 GCA_051866555.1 bacterium
TTAAAATTTTTCAACGCTCCTGACAAATAAAGCGCTCCAGCCAGACCAATAGATAATACATCACTCCGGCCGCCAATGATAAAACGATAACACTGGCCATAACCAGATCCAAACGAAAAACCTGCCCGCCATATACGATCAAATACCCAAGTCCGGCTTTAGAAACCAGAAACTCGCCGACAATAACCCCAACCCAGGCAAGACCGACATTGATTTTCAAAGCCGAAATAATATTAGGAATATTCGCCGGAATAACTGCCTTCCACAGTATCTGCCATTTGCTCGCACCAAAGGACTTGAGCAGCTTTATTTTATTCTTATCGACCTGAGAAAAGCCGGTATAAACAGTTAAAACAGTAGTGATCAAGGCAATCAAAACCGTAATGACCACAATAGCCTCCATGCCGCTCCCCAGCCAGACAATAAACAAAGGTCCCAGAGCAATTTTGGGCAGAGCATTAAGAACGACTAAATAAGGATCAAAAACCTGAGCCAGAAAATCCGACCACCATAAAATCACAGCACATAAAATCCCGGTAACCGAAGCCAGGAAAAAGCCAAGCACTGTTTCCCAGCAGGTAATTAAAGTATGATAATAAAGATTTCCTTCCCGGCTTAAGGAAAGCAATGTTTTAAGCACAGCAGACGGTTTGCTGGTTATGAAGGAGTCAATAAGCCCAAAGCTGGCTGCCCCTTCCCAAATAAGCAGAAAAGAAAAAAGAACGAGCCACTGACAGAGAAAAATAAATCTTTTTTTGTTTTTTTCCTTTTGCAGATAAGCTATTTGCTGCGGTGAAATTTCCTTACACATGCACATCCAGCTCCTTCCAAATAGATTGAAAATATTCGCCGAATTCAGGAGCCTTGCGGCATTGCAAAGCAGAGCTGGTATCTCCCGTCAAGTGTACCTCATAGATTCTCTTTACTCTGGCCGGTCTTTTAGTCAAAACCACAATGCGGTCAGACATACTGATAGCCTCTGACAGGTCATGAGTTACTAAAACAGCAGTCTTATGCTCCTTTTTAATGATTTCCTTTACTACATCAGTCATAGCCAATCTGGTCTGATAATCCAGAGCTGAAAAAGCTTCATCCAAAAGCAGGAGCTCAGGATTGACAGCTAAGGTTCTGATTAAAGCCGCTCTTTGTCTCATGCCGCCGGATAACTGGCTGGGATAAGTTTTTTTAAAATCTGCCAGACCATAGGAGGCTAAAAGCTTTTCAGCATAGGCTGTTCTTTCGGCATTGATCTTCCCTTTAATCTCCAGGCCCAGAATAACATTTTTCCAAATAGTCCTCCATTCAAAAAGCTGGTCGCTCTGCGGCATATAGCCCACTAAAGGAGTCGGGCCCACAACCTCCTGGCCGGCAATAAAAACCTTGCCTGACGAAGCCGGCAATAAACCGGCAATAATGTCCAAAAGAGTTGATTTGCCGCAGCCGCTGGGGCCGACAATGCTGATAAACTCTCCGGTCTTAACTGAAAAATTAATGTCTGCCAGAGCCGGTATCTCACCGATAAGACTGTGATACTGCAAAGCAATCTCTTTAACTTCAACCAGATTTTCTTTATTTGATTTTTGGTCAGACATTTGAATTCCCCCTTTTAAGAAGAAATTCATCTAATTGTTTTTATAGCCTGTTCAGCAAAACTGTTATCTACTAATTGGTCGAAGGGTGTTTGCTGCTCAAGCTGTCCTGCTAACGCCATCACGTGCTGCAATCGGAAAAACGGTTTTTTATCCAGCACAGGATTGCCGGACCAGGCATCTATCTCCTGATAGCGCTGAATAACCTTAACCAGAATTTTTATATCCGTATCGGGAAAAGAGGGAGCTACGACCTTTGCTATTTCTTCAGGTGTATGCTTAGCTGCCCAAAGCTGTCCGCGATATAAGGCGTTGGTGAATTTTTGGATCAGTTCAGGATTTTTATGCAGAAAACTTTTTTTAGCAGTAAAAACCGTATAGGGAATTTCTCCGCTTTCTTGACCAATTGAAGTGACTACATAGCCCTTCTTAGCAGCCTCTAAAACAGTAGCTGCTGGTTCAAAAAGAGTTACATAATCATAAGTACCTCCGGTAAACGCCCCTGCCATTAAAGCAAATTGAATGCTGGTATCAACACTGACATCACGCCCGGGTTTAAGACCATTTTTTTGCAGTACATATTCCAAAGTCATCTCAGGAACTCCGCCAACTCTGCCGCCAATTATTTTTTTGCCTCTGACCTCCTCCCAGCTAAAAGCCGAGGCCGGCTTTTTAGCAACCAAAAAAGAACCGTCGCGCTTGGTTACCTGGGCAAAAATCTGCACATAATCATCCTTGCCCTGCTGATAAACATACATAGCTGCTTCAGGCCCCATGAAGCCTATATCTGCCTGATTGGCCAATACTGCCGTCATCACCTTATCGGCTCCCTGAGCAGTAGTCAAATCAAGCTTAATCCCTTCATCATGGAAAAATCCCTGATTAACGGCTATGTAAAAAGGCGCATAAAAAACAGAATGAGTAACTTCACTGACCTTGACCTCAGTCATTTTATTATTTTCACATCCGGCTAAAATAAAAAAACAGCTCAATAAACCAAGAAAAGCAAGCCATCTTTTCATCTTCTGACCTCCTTCTTTTTCTTTAGTTTATTAAGCTGGTTAAAAGAAAGTTACTGTTTCCCTTAACTATTTTCTCATTTCAATAATTTTCTGCCATAAATAATTGGCTCCCAAAACATCCTCCAGACAATTGCTGCTGGCTGCGACTAAGGTTATATTGACCTTGGCCCTTTGAGCTTCCTCTAAAATACTTAAAGCCTTATCACTAAGCTTACTGCTTCTGCCTAACATTCCAGCCGTTGTAGCTGTGAGGACAGCATATGCTCCCGATAAAAGTGCCGCTTCAAAGGCCGTTCCTCCGCTGTCACTGACCAGAATAACCACCTTATCCTTAAAATCAGCCAAGCAAGCGACCTCAGTGCCTAAATTAGGCAGAAACAAAGCAGGCTCTATGCCCTTGGCTGCCAGACCATCAGTTACCTCCCGGCAATTATCCCGTAAGGCCTCATAATCACCGGTCCGCGGTTCAGTAATGATTATAATTTCATACCCTGTACGTTTGGCATAATCTCCAGCTAAATACCCTATCTTCTCCGGCTTTGGCCGATAAATTACAGAACGGTTATTATGCCCGGCTGCGCCGTAAATTCTTGCCGCCCCCTTAGCTAAGGCGGCTTCAGCCGAAGTCGACATACTGACTACATCCACGATAACTACTAAATCTCCTGCCTCGCCTGCTTTAGCTGCTCCGCTGGCATCAGTCACCAGACTGACAACCGGAGACCACCCTGCCATAAATTCCGCCACCTCCCGGTTTAAGCCGCAGCTTTCCTGCTCTCCCCAGGACAATTTGCTCCCCGATTTTGGCACCGGCTATATTTTTTATTTCTTCCTCTCCGGCCTTATGTAAAACATTCATTTCACTGCCAAAGGCAGAAATCAACTTATCCAGCATCTTTTTGCCCACCCCCGGAATAAATTCCAAAGGAATTTGATAATGATATTCCGGACGGTCAAATCTGCTTTTTTGATTTTTATCCGCAATCTGAACTATGCGGTCAAGCACACCCATTATCACCTTGTCAGAGCCGCAGAAGGAACAGGTAACTTCCGGCGGAACTCCCGCAGCTATCTTTTCACACTCAGGACAATAGGTGCGGTGATATTTGCCCAGCATAGGGTCCAGACCATAATTAGCCTGAATTTTTCTGCCGTTTTTATTTTGCAGCGCCCAGAGAAATTCCTGAAAGTTGATCTTTTCCAGACAGAACACATTGTACTCCCGCCCGATTTTCGCCAGAGAATGAGCGTCTGAATTGCTTAAAAAAGCCTTAGACGAGGTTTCCCCAATCATCTCTGCCAAAAAGGTATCAGCACTGAGCCCCAGCTCCAAGGCCGGTATCTTTTTGATTTTTTCTGCTGACAGTACCTCACTTAGAGAAGAGACACAATTGCCGTAAATGCCCTTATGCGGCGTAAAAGCATGGGCAGGAATAACAATGCCGTGCAGCTTATCGGCCAAAGCAAACCAGTCGTCAAAGCTGATATGCGCTTTCTGGGTGCTTAAATAAGGATTTTTTAAAAATCTGCCCATACTGTCTGCATAGGCCTTAATATCGGCTAAATAAGGGAAATAAACTAATAGATGAGCAAAGCCCTGCCCTATTTTCAGCTCTACCTCTGAGCCGAGCAGGATAACCAACTTATCGTGATAAAGCATACCTCCCGCGTTAAGCTCCCTTAATTCACCGGCAGACAACAGCTGCTCAATATCCTCAATTACGCTTAAAGAAGCACAGTCGACAATGCCAATCAAATCAAGACCTTTTCTGGTCAAAGACTCGCGGGCAATATTGGCAAAGGTCAGATCACCTGAAGCCATCATCTTCACCCGCCGGCCGGAGCTGCTTTTGCCTATATGGATATGCAGATCACCGTAAACTGTCAGCATGCTGCTTTCCTCCCAATATGCGGTCAGCCCATAAAAGCCCGATAATAGTTTTGCCGTCACAGATCTTGCCTTCCTCTATCATCTGTAAAGCCTCGTCTAATGGAATAGTTTTGACAGCCACAAATTCGTCCTCATCAGGGCAGGCCTCCTGCTGTTCTAAATCAGTGGCCAAATATAAATATAAAATCTCATTAGTAAAACCGGGACCGCTGTAAAAGCTGCCCAGCTTCTCCAGTTTTCCTGCCACACAGCCGGTTTCCTCCTGCAATTCCCGTCCGGCTGAAACAAGCGGATCTTCCCCTTTTTCCAATTTACCTGCCGGCAGCTCTAAGAGAACCTTTTCCACCGGCTTACGGAACTGCTCGACCATAATTATTTCTTTATTTTTAGTCACCGGAATAATCGCTACCGCTCCCGGATGTTCAATGATATAGCGTACAGCCTCATGGCCATTGGGCAGAGTTACCTTGTCTTCCCGCAGGGTTAAGAATTTGCCCTGCCATATTTGTTGTGAACTGATTGTTTTTTCTTCCATTTGAAAATCCTTACTCCCTCTCTCCCGCCAAACAGCCTGCGGCAAAGCAGGTCTGAAAAAATTCTTTGGCTTCATTAATTCCGCGTCCCATAGTCGTTACTTTAATGCCTAATTCCTGCAAATAATCATAAGCGGCTAAAGAACACTCCTTTTCTATTACGCTGTGTTTTTGCAAAATACCTGCCAGCTCCAGCTGATTTAAAACAAAATCGCGTTTTTCCGCTGCAAGCTTAGGCAGAACCACCAGCGAATGAGTTAAGGCTATCTCACTTAAAACAGTTAAGGTATGATGGCTGATTCCATAGTGTCTGGCTCTGCGGTCAAAAAAGCCGAGGCGGGGAATAGTTATAGGCGTGCCGCCTAAGATATTAACGCAGTTGATCAATTCTCCCTGTTCCAAGCCGGAAAAGCCATATTTCGTCCCTGTACCGGCTATGCCCGGACCCATTCCGGCTATAATGCAGTCAGCCTGTAAAACCTCTTTGGCAGCAATCATTCCCGTATAATTGTTTACCGCTTCCAAATCTCCTCCAAAAGCATTGCCGGCGGTCACCGTACCAACAATGATTCCGGCTTCCTTAAGCCTGGCGGCTGTTTCACTGAAGGCCAGTGGCAAAGCACCGCCCTCGGTCATCAGATAAGCTATTCTTTTTTGCGGGGCAGACAGAGAATAAGCCGCCGCTGCCAGCGGCAGCATGCTATGTAAAGAACAGATGATGACCGGCAGCTGATTTAGACTTTTAAAGCCGGTGATCTTATCCCGATAAGGACTGCTCTCTTCCTCCACACTTAAACAGGCTATCTGCCAGGGAGTGTACCGCAGTTTCATTATATGACCGGGCAGTGAATTTTTTAACCTGCTTTGGGCATTATGCATGATAAAATGTCTGCCGCCTGTACCAAGTCCCAGAGTAACAGCACCAGTATTCAGCTCCACCAGGTCGCCGACCTCAACCTCTCCGGTCAGTAAATCATAATTGACCGCCAGAGCAAGCTCTCCCCTCACCTTAACCCGAACCTCAGTCATTCCCTTTCTCCTGTGAATAATCTCTGTAACCTCACCTTGACAGAGTTCCAGCAATTACTTTCTCCCCCAATCATCTATCAGCTTCAGCCAGACCGTTCCCTCAATCAGAGAAGATAAGGAACGGTATTCGCTGTAAATATGGACTAACAATAAAAAGGTAAGCATAAACAGCTTCAGATAAATTCCTGCCGCTGTAATCAGAGAAAAGCCTATCATTCCGCCGAGTACATTAGAGCCGGTGTCTCCCAGCATAGCCCGTCCTTTTAAATCAGCAGGAAAATAGGCTAAGAAGCTGCCTAAAACCAAATTAAGATAAAAGAAGTGGGCTTTAAGGAAGAGCAGCAAAGCAAGACAGCCTGCAATAAAAACCTTGCCGGCACGTCCCGGACGCAGGTCGAGCAGGTTGAAAAAATTGACCGTTAAAGCAAAAATCAGAGCATCTAAGAGCATCTCTAATCCGAAGCCGTCTAAAAGATAGGACAGCCAGAGAGCTAAAGCTCCGCCGCCTAAAGCCTTTAAGCTGCCGGTAGTCAGCTGTCTGTCCTGCCATAAGGCTAAGAGATGCCCCTTTAAGCCGCTGTATTTTTTGCTTCCTGCCCAATCATCAAAAAGACCGAGGAGGAGCAAAAAGAGATAAACGGTCAAAAAAAGCAGACTGTCCTTTCCCTGCCATAAGGCGCTGAGCAAGATAACCGGCAGAGAAAAAAACAAACCGCCAATGACCGGAATGGGCTTTCCGCAGTAATTCTTCCTTAAACAGGCCGGAGCCTCCAAAGAAAACCACCAGGGAAGAAGCAAATAAGTAACCAGATACCCTGCTGCCAAGACTAACATTAAGCTTTTCCCCCTCATCGGAAAAATACTTGTACTATATCACTCAGCTGCCTGGCCCTGTGCCTGAAGCCGGCAAGATCACGCCCGGTTTTTCTGTGACGCATTAAAGTGCTTATCTCCTGAATGCGCCAATTAGCCTTGGCTGCCTTGATATTGAGGTCGACCTCTATGCCGTAATTATCAGCCAAAGGCAGAAGGGGCAGGATAAGCTCACGCTTTACCGCTCTTTGACCGGATATGGGTTCATTTAAGACAATCCCGCCCAGATATTTAACTCCTAATTTCGCTACCTGTTTAGTCAAACCAAAGCCGCTCTTTTTTTCTTTAGCAAATTTAGCAATCGTCATATCAGCCTGGTCAAAGATTACCGGCATGAGCAGCTTTTCTCCCTCCACTGCTGTTTTGCCTAAATCAGCATCTAAAAACAAGAGAATATCGCTCCGGCTGGCTAATATCCCGGCATTAAGAGCTGCGCCCTTGCCCAGATTGCCGTTAAGCCTGATTACTCTTGCTCCCTCTTTAGCTGCCAGAGCACCCGTTTCATCGTCTGAACCGTCATCAACCACAATAATTTCTTCTAAAAGCCTTAAATCAGCTACCGCCCTGATAGTTTCTTCTATCCTTTCTGCTTCATTGTAACAGGGAATTATTATGGAAAAATTTCTTCTCATCATTGCTCGTTTCGACAACCTTTACTTTTTTTTCGGCTTCCGCTAACTGCTCAGTCAAAGCCATCAGCTGTGAATGCAGCTCATCGTTTTCCAGCCGCAGCTTTTTAAAATCCTGCTCCAACTGGGTAACTAAAGAATTTTGCTGCTGCACAAGGGCTTCGCTGCCAACCAGATTAGAGCCGATTAAAATGCCGACCGCTAAGGCTAAAAAAACAGCTGCCAGTGAAACCAGATGATACTTATAGCTTACAATCATTTGCTTTTCCTCCTACCAGCCGAATAAAATCCTTAATTTCAGCGCTATCAGCCTGACTGTCTGACCGGTCAGGGTTCCGGTATTAAGAATCACCGCCAAAGGCAGCATACCCGCCCCTAAAACAGCTATGAAATCCTTCAGCTTTTTTTCCGGAGGATACAGCTGGCTTACCCCCTTGGCATCAACTAAAACCGAGCCTACCTTCAAGCGGACCAGAAAGGTGCTGCCCATGCCATTTCTTCCCTTCTCCAGAAAATCCAGCATACTGGTATGGCTGCCGACCGTCACCAGAAGCCTGGCCCCCTTTTCACAGGCTAAAAGCAGGGCTATGTCCTCACCCGTACCGGGAGCGGAAAAAGTCTTCGCTTGCAGATTTAATTGTTCCGTCCTCCGCAGTCCGGGAGCTCTGCCGTCAGCATAAGCATGAACTACCAGCTCGGCTCCGCATAAAAGAGCTTTGTCGCTGACACTGTCCATGTCCCCAATAATAAGATCAGGAGTGCAGCCTGCCTTAAGCAGAAGGTCCGCCCCGCCGTCCACGCCGATTAAGACCGGCTTTTTGGCTTTAATGTAAGGGCTGATTATGCGTAAATCCTCCTGATAATTTTTCCCGCGTATGACAATAAGCGCCTCGCGTGCTTTAAGCTCAGTTCTTAAATCAGGCAGCTTAAAGCCGCCTAAAATCAAATCCTTCTCCCGAGCTGCATATTCTAAAGTGTTGTTGATGAACCGACTTAATTCCCGGTCAAGCTGCCTTGCGGCTGACTGCATTTTTTCTTCTGCCTTAGCTAAGGTCAGCCAATTGCCCTGCCCGATTATTTGACCCTGATAATAGATAGTATTGCCTGAAACGGAAATAAAATCCCCATCCTGCAGGAGTTCCGGAATAAATTCAGGGCATTCGTCCAAAAGAGCGATTCCCCGGCTTAAAATAATTTTCGGTCCGGGATTAGGATAACGCCCGGTGATGGACCTGGCACAGTTAATAATCAGCCTGACCTTTTTCTCACATAAGGACAGAGCCGCTATTTCATCAATATCCTGATGCGCTATTACCGCAATTTCCCCGTCCTTAAGCGATTTGACCAATTCCTTGGTTTTTCTGCCGATACGGACCTTTCCCCGATAAAACATCGTCTTCCTCCTCATAAAAAACAGGCTGAGTATCCTCAGCCTGCCAAATGTTCTATTCTTAATTTGTCCGCAACTATCGCAATAAATTCAGAATTAGTCGGTTTTCCTTTGTCAACCCTGACAGTATGACCGAAAACCTGATTCAGATAATCGACATTTCCTCTGTCCCAGGCCAGCTCTATGGCGTGCCTTATAGCTCTTTCCACCCGGCTGGAGGTAGTTTCATATTTTTCCCCGATAGCCGGATACAATTCCTTAGTCACCGCATTTAAAAGATTAGGGTTATCCATCACCATTAAAATAGCATCCCGTAAATAAGCATAGCCTCTGATATGCGCCGGAATTCCGATTTCATGGATAATGCCAGTAACCTGAACCTCAAGATTTTTGGCCTTGGTTTTACCAGGCATCAGCTTTTTCGCCCCATCCTTATTTTTGATTACACAGGAAGCATGGTCAGACAAAAGCTTGATCCTTTCAACCAGGCTGTCCAAATCCAGAGGTTTAAGCATATAGTAATCAGCTCCCAGCTCCATGGCCCGCTGCGTAATATTTTCCTGGCCAAAAGCAGTCAGCATGATAATCTTAGCATTGAAATAAGGCAGCTCCGGAATCCTCTCCAATACGCCAAGTCCGTCCAGATAAGGCATGATAATGTCTAAAAGCACAACATCAGGGCGATTATGCTCCAAAGCCTGCAAGGCTTCCTTCCCGTTATAGCAGACAGCTATAACCTCAAATTCGTCTACCTCGGAAAGATAATCCTTCAGCATAGCACAAAATTCACGGTTATCTTCGACAATCATTATTTTCAATTTCTCCACCTAAATACACCTCTTTCTCCAGCATTCTTTTCTATAACTACTATTTTTAGTATATATTCGCTCTATGGAAAAAAAATCCTCTTTCAAATTGTAAGAAATTTTAAATTAATGGAAAATAGTCAGGAAGCCTTTCTGACCATCCATTCGGCTAAAACACCATAGCCGCGCAGTGGATTATTGAGAAATACATGGGTAACTGCCCCGGCTAACCTGCCGTTCTGAATAATCGGGCTGCCGCTCATCCCCTGAACGATCCCCCCGGTTCTCGCCAGGAGACGGCGGTCGGTAATGCGAATGATCATGCCCTTATCATCAGGAAAATGCTGCGGCAGAACCTTTTCAATCATGACTGAAAAACGCTCCACCTTTTTGCCGGAAATCACAGTTAAGATCTCAGCCGGACCCTGAGTCACCTCATGAGCCGGCAAGACAGACAAAGCAGGCAGATTTTCAGCCGGAGCCATTTGCAGCCTGCCAAAAATACCAAAACGCGTATTCATTTCCACACTGCCTAAGACCTTGTCCTCTCCGGCAAAATAAGTGCCTATCTTCTCACCTGCTCTGCCCTTTTTCGCTTTAATGACCGAGGATATATTGACCTCAACGATTCTCCCCTTTTTCAGCAGCGAATTGGAACGGCTGCTCTCATCGAGAACTAAATGACCCAAGGCACCGTAACGGCCGCTCTTAGGATTATAAAAGGTCAGAGTGCCTACTCCCTCCGTATCATCAAGAACAAAGATTCCCAGCTGATACCTGCCCGCCTCCTTAGACAAAACCGGCTTCAGCTTTTTATAAAAGACATTTTTTTCCCGTTTAACCTTTAAGAACACTGACTGACCTTTAAGTCCCAGCCGGTCAATAATTTCCGGCAGACCGGACACAGAGCTTACTCTCCTGCCATTCAGCTCCATGATTATATCCCCCAGAGCAAGACCGGCATCCCTGCCGGGAAAATATGGCTTGCCGGAAGCATCAATAACCGAGGAAAAGCCTGCTACCACAGCGCCCTCTGTCTGCATTAAGATCCCTATCGAGCTGCCGAGCGGCACTACTCGGGGCAGCTCCTGAAGCTCCCTTTTCTGCCACGGTAAATAGCCTAAGCCCTCTAATTTAGGCCAAAAGGTAAAATAAGCTGAAAAAAACAGTAAAACCAGAGAAAAAAAAAGAAAGATGGTCAACCAATAATAAGCATTTTTTCCGTCTTTCCTGGACACAGCTGCTCACCCGCCTAAAATCAATTAGGTCTTAGTTTTTCCAATCTTTCTTATTCTATGCTTTTTCCCTTCAGCATCTCTTTAGCATATTGTCTGGTCAGTTCATTGATTTCCCCCAGCATTCTGCACAGTTCTTCAATTCTGCCAGTTTTATTCAGTTTTACGATTTGAGTTGCCGTTCTGCCGTCAGCGATTTTTTTGCTGATTACAAAATGACTGTGCGCCTGACAGGCTATCTGAGGCGCATGGGTCACACAAATAACCTGCCTTTCCTTAGCCAGAAGCGCCATCTTTTCCCCCACTATCTGAGCTGTCTGCCCGCCGATACCGGTATCTATCTCATCAAAGATAAGCACAGGAATCTGGTCTATCTTCGCCAGAATGACCTTTAAAGCCAGCATGACCCGGGACAATTCACCGCCGGAGGCAATTTCCGACAGGCTGGAAACCTTTTCTCCCAGATTAGAGGAAAAACGGAACTCTATTTTATCCATTCCCTGCTTCTGCGGAGCCGATTTTTGAAAATCAATGACAAAAACCACATTTTTCATATTCAGATTATGCAGCTCCTCAACTATTTTTTCAGTCAACACCTTAGCCACTGCCTGCCGCATACCGGATAAGGCTTCTGCCTCCTTTTCATATTCCTGCTTCAAGCGAGCAGCC